>JANQTQ010000234.1 GCA_030731625.1 Polaribacter sp.
TTATTTAGCATTTACAGCAACACCAAAACCGATTACTTTAGAAAAGTTTGGTGTAGCCCAAGAAGATGGTAGTTTTAAACCGTTTCATTTATACTCCATGAAACAAGCTATTGAAGAAGGTTTTATTTTAGATGTCTTAGCGAACTATACTACATTAAAAAGTTATTACGAAATAGAAAAATCTATTGAAGACAATCCGTTGTTTGATGCAGCAAAAGCACAGAAGAAATTACGTGCGTATGTAGAGCAACATCAACAAACCATTAATACCAAAGCAGAAATAATACTGGATCATTTTATTCCTAAAATAGTCAATCAGAAAAAACTAAAAGGGAAAGCAAAAGCAATGGTGATAACACAGAGTATAGCATCTGCGATTCGGTATTACAAAGCCTTGCAAAGTGTTTTAAAAGACAAAGGAAATCCGTTTAAAATTGCAATTGCTTTTTCTGGAACAAAAAAGGTAGATGGCATTGAATATACAGAAGCAGAGCTAAATGGCTTTGCAGAAAAAGATACACGTCATAAATTTGATGAAAACGATTATAGAATTTTAGTCGTTGCTAATAAATACCTTACAGGTTTTGATCAACCTAAGTTATGCGCCATGTATGTAGACAAAAAACTACAAGGTGTTTTAGCAGTACAAGCATTATCTCGTTTAAACAGAGCAGCCACAAAACTAGGAAAGAAAACAGAAGATGTTTTTGTCTTAGACTTTTTTAATCCTTCGGCGGATATTAAAACTTCTTTTGATCCTTTTTATACCGCAACTTCATTAAGTGAAGCAACAGATGTAAACGTTTTGCATGAATTAAAAGATGTGTTGGATGATGTAGGCGTTTATGAATGGAGCGAAGTAGAACACTTTAACGAGTTGTTTTTTAATAAAGCAGACGCACAAGTATTAAGTCCGATTATTGAAAGAGCAGCAGAACGTTTTGTAAATGAACTAGAGTTAGAAGATGAAGATAAAGCCGATTTTAAAATAAAAGCAAAACAGTTTGTAAAAATCTACGGACAAATGGCTTCTATTTTACCTTTCGAAATATTGAATTGGGAAAAACTATATTGGTTTTTAAAGTTTTTAATTCCGAAATTACCAATAGTAGATCCAGCTATTGATGCCCTTGACGAATTGTTAAGTTCAATAGATTTATCTACCTATGGTTTAGAACGCGTACGCTTAAATGAAACCATAGAATTAGATGCTTCAGAAACAGCAGTAGACCCACAAAATCCAACACCAAGAGGTGCTTATGGTAGTGAGGAAGAACAAGACCCATTAGATTTAATTATCAATAGTTTTAACGAACGTTGGTTTCAAGGTTGGGATGCAACACCAGATGACCAACGTGTAAAGTTTATCAGCTTAACAAAATCGATACAAGCACACCCAGATTTTGAGTCTAAATATTTAAACAATTTTGATGAACAGAATAAGAATATTGCGTTTCAAAAGATAATGGATGATGTGATGTCCAAGCAACGTAAACAAGAATTAGATTTATATCGTTTGTACGCTAAAGATGATACTTTTAGAACAGCTCTTTTTGATACTATGAAACGGATGGCTAGTGTAGGGGAATAGCATAAAAAGGAGTACCTGTTGTTTTTATTTTAAAAATAATTCCATAAAAAAACCGTTTCAAATTACGAAACGGCTTCTTATTTTTAATCTAAATTTCTTTATTTTTCCTTAGGCACAAGCGCTCCATACCAATCACAAATACGAATGGAATTTGTGGTTTTACCTTTTTTAACTTCAAATGTAATTAAACGGTGATCGTTGCAATTTACTGTTAAACCACAATCAACAGCTTTTGTAAATCCGCCACTTGCTTTTAAAGAGGTTCCATCTAATTCTTGTGCAATTTGTTCTTTTGTATACGCATACGCAACATAATTGCCTGAAATGATTTTTTTAATTTTAAATGTTTTTTGACCTTCTTTAACATCCGCCAAATAGATGTTGTTATTATCTAAGTTTTTTAGATATACATTCATTTCTGGTATATAATCGGAAGGATAGCATAAAGTTCCTTTTACAATTCCTTTTTGTGAGCCGCAACTTGTCAATAGAATTTTTGACGATACTAAAATTCCAAATAAGTTTTTCATAGCTGATATGATTGTTTTTTTTAAGTTTTGATTGTTAAGTTGTACCAATTTATGCTCTGAAAACAGTTTTATTTTTATAATAAAACTGCGAATAGTAATTTCATTCGATTCAAATGTAGTTTAAAATTGTGGGTATTCAATCAGATTATTTTGGATTAAGATATTTAAAATTACTACTGTAAAAGATGTTTTTTAACACAAGTGGAATATTTTTTATCTTTAATTCGAATTATTTTAGTTTGCTAATCTGGGTTTTTTGTGTATTTTTTTTAAAAAAAAACAAAACATTTTTTATACCTTTATTTCTATGGATTTATTTTCTTCGGATA
>JANQTQ010000235.1 GCA_030731625.1 Polaribacter sp.
TATCAAAATTTTAACCAAAAAAAACCGCCTCAGTTTTGAGACGGCTTCTTTTTTTTGAAGAATAAAGTCTTTTAATTCCTAAAACTATTTTTGGTAATTATAGCTTTTAATCGCTCTTTTAAATCTTGTCCAGAATCATAAATCATTTGCTCGTTTGAAGGAAAAGGAACAACACGCAATCTAATTTGATCTAAAAAAGAATCTTCTAACGCTCTTTTATCACCTTTATAATTAGCATAAATATGCTGAAATAAAAACTCACTAGCTATCGGATACGTTTCTAAAGTTTGTTTTTTACTTACATCGATATACTTCACTTGACCTGTTACTTTTACTGATTTGAATTGGGTAAACTGATACAATTCACAACGAACTTTAACCGTTTTATCTACTTTAATTTTATTGCCATCTTTATCTAAAACTTGTTTACCGTCTTTATCTAAAAGATAAGTAAATCCGTCAACCACATCTCTTTCTTTAATCATTTGTTTTTCTCTAATTTGTTCTGGAGAAACTAAAATATCTCTAAGATTTAACTCTAAACCAAAATCATAGTTAATTTTTGCATCTTTTGTACCATGATAAACGGTCCATAAATCATTTAATCCATAGGTGTCAAAATTTAATAAATCTTCTTCTAATCTTTTAGGAATCACTTTATCAGTTTCATTTTTCATAGAAACAATTACAAAATCTAACCCTCTTTCGTGTGCAATATTTATTAAATTACGAACATCTTTAAAATTAGGATTTATCTTTTCTATGTATTCTAAATCTTCAAAAGCAATTCTATAATCAAGTTTATTATTTGCATCAAAAAGCTTTTTTGCTTTTGTATATAAATAGTCTGATAATTGATTTTTATTCGCTATAATATCCTCATCATAATTTCGAAAATTAAATTCGGCATTGTTTCCATTTTCTAAAATTCGTAATGGTAATAGAGGTTTTATTACTTCTTGTCTATTTTTTAAGCTATTGTAAATACCATAAATAGTTTCTATATTCTCAGGATTTTGATCCTTTTTTAAAAAAGAAATTCTATCTAAATCTTTAGCTGTTGCTTTTACAAAAGCCTCTTGAAGCATCAAAACATAAGGCTGATTTCCTTTCTTTGTTTTATTCTTTTTTAAATTTTGAATAGCAATATTTATTGCTGTATCGTAATTTCCATTATTAATGGCTTCTTGGGTATTTTTAATACTACTGCAAGAAATCAGAAATAAAAAAGAGATGATAAATAGTAATTGTTTTTTCATAAGATTGAGTTTGTTTCGTTATTTCAAGAGCTATGCCAAAAATATCATTTTTTACAATTTAAAAGAGAATTATCCAATAAATTTTAATCCCTAAAAACAAAAATCCCAATGATTTCTCACTGGGATTTATATATCTATTTAAGAAGAAAAAAATTACACATTAAATCTAAAATGCATAATATCTCCATCTTTAACAATGTATTCTTTACCTTCTACTCTCATTTTACCAGCTTCTTTTACTTTTGCTTCAGAACCGTACGCAACAAAATCTTCATAAGCAATCGTTTCTGCTCTAATAAAACCTTTTTCGAAATCTGTATGAATTACTCCAGCAGCTTGTGGCCCAGTTGCACCAATAGGAATTGTCCAAGCTCTAACTTCCTTTACTCCAGCTGTAAAATACGTTTGAAGATTTAATAATTTATAGGCAGAACGCACTAATCTAGCAACGCCAGCTTCTTCTAAACCCATATCTGCTAAAAACATTTGTCTTTCCTCGTAATCTTCTAATTCTGTAATATCTGCTTCAGTACCAACTGCTAACACAATAACCTCTGCGTCTTCATCTTTAACAGCTTCTTTCACTTTATCTACATAACTATTTCCAGAAACGGCAGAAGCTTCATCTACATTACAAACATATAATACAGGTTTTGCAGTAATTAATTGCAAGGTTTTTACAATTTCTAGATCTTTTTCAGAAAACTGAATAGCTCTCACAGAAATACCTTTTAATAAAGTTTCTTCTATTTTTAATAGAACTACTAATTCTATTTGAGCTTCTTTATTCCCTGTTTTTGCCGTTCTTTTAACTTTTTCTAATTTTTTCTGAACGGTTTCTAAATCTTTTAATTGCAATTCAATATCAATTGTTTCTTTATCTCTTATAGGATCGATAGAATTATCAACATGAATAATATTATCGTTATCAAAACAACGTAAAACATGCAAAATAGCGTCTGTTTCACGAATATTTGCTAAAAACTGATTTCCTAAACCTTCACCTTTACTGGCTCCTTTTACAAGACCTGCAATATCAACAATCTCTACAGTTGCTGTTTGCACTCTTTCTGGCTTTACCAATTCTTCTAACTTTTTTATACGCTCGTCTGGCACATTTACAACTCCTAAATTAGGTTCTATAGTACAAAAAGGAAAGTTTGCACTTTGCGCTTTTGCATTTGATAAACAATTAAATAAGGTTGATTTTCCTACGTTTGGTAATCCTACAATTCCAGCTTTCATATTCTTTATGATATTTTGATAAAAAGATGCAAGAATCTCACTTGATTTTTGCGGTGCAAATATATGTTTTTTAAAAATAAAAAATTCCGAATTTACTTCGGAATTTTTATATCGTGATTTTTAAAAAATCGAGTTTTTAATTGCTAAAAATGTTTCCACTATTCACCATGCATAAAACGTTGTTTCGCTAACAACTCTTCTTCTGTTTCTACAACATTATCATCTGGCACACAACAATCTACAGGACAAACTGCAGCACATTGTGGCTCATCATGAAAGCCTTTACATTCTGTACATTTATCTGCAACAATGAAGTAAATTTCATCAGAAACTGGTTCTTGGTCATTATCTGCATTTGCAGATTTACCATTAGGTAAAACCACATTACCCTTTAAACTTGTTCCATCAGAATATTTCCAATCATCTGCTCCTTCATAAATTGCTGTGTTAGGACATTCTGGTTCGCATGCCCCACAATTTATACATTCATCTGTTATAATAATTGCCATAATTTTCTTTTCTGTTTTTGTACCTTTGCGTTTGCAAAAATAAAGCCAAATTCATAGACAACCAAAATAAATGATTACTATTCAAAATAGAATTACTGCATTCGCAAAATTAGGCGCTTTTTTAGGTCAATTTTCTGTTGATAATATAAAAAAAATAGAAAATATTGAGCATAATGAAATCTTCTTTGATGGCTTTTTACATCAAATAAAAATAGCTCAAGAAAACAATTCATGGTTTACAAAAGATAACATTTTATTCACTTTAAACAACTGGAGTAATTCTTTAAAAACCAGTAATTTAAACACATTTACAGAGAATGTTCATTTAGATATAAAATCACCTAAAAGAGTTGCTATTATTATGGCAGGTAATATTCCTTTAGTAGGTTTTCATGATTTTTTATCTGTGCTTATTTCGGGTCATTCGGTTGTTGTTAAACAATCATCTAACGACAAACATCTTTTACCATTTTTAGCCAAGTATTTAGAGTATGTTGAAGAAGGTTTTAAAGGTAAAATTACTTTTACGGAAGAAAAACTAACAAATTTTGATGCTGTAATCGCAACTGGAAGCAATAATACGGCTCGTTATTTTGAGTATTATTTTAAAGATAAACCAAGTATTATTAGAAAAAACAGAAATTCTGTGGCAGTTATTACAGGAAATGAAACCGAAGAAGATTTTATAAATTTAGCGGATGATGTTTTTCAATATTTTGGCTTAGGTTGTAGAAGTGTTTCTAAACTTTTTGTGCCTAAAGATTTTAATTTTGACCATTTTTTTAATGGGATGTACACTAAAAAAGACATCATCAACAATGCAAAATATGCCAATAATTACGATTATAACAAAGCCGTTTACTTAATGAGCTTGTTTGATTTGTTAGAAAATGGTTTTTTAATGATTAAGGAAGATGAAAGTTACGCATCGCCTATTGCAACCATTTTTTACGAATATTACGATAATGAAATTGATTTAAAAATAAAATTACATCAAGATAGAGAAAAAATTCAATGCATTGTTGCCAAAAACTTTATAGAAAATGAAATTGCTTTTGGACAAACTCAACATCCAGAGTTAACTGATTTTGCAGACGGAGTAAATACACTTGAATTTTTATCAAAAATATAATTAAAATAACCTCGAAGAAACAAAGTTTTTCGCAAAATTTGCAAAGTATTTCAACTTCGAATCTAGAACCTTAAATTTTGAACTTAATAGTATGAAAAAACATAATTTTAGTGCTGGCCCTTGTATTTTGCCTCAAGAAGTACTTCAAAAAGCTTCGGAAGCAATTATCAATTTTAATGACGATAATTTATCATTAATTGAAATTTCTCATAGAAGCAAACCCTTTGTTGCCGTAATTGAAAAAGCTAGGTCTTTAGCTTTAGAACTTTTGGGTTTAGAAAATAAAGGATATCAAGCTTTATTTTTGCAAGGTGGCGCAAGTTTAGAATTTTTAATGGTTGCTTATAATTTGTTAAATAAAAAAGCGGCTTATTTAAATACAGGAACTTGGGCAGATAAAGCTCAAAAAGAAGCAAAGGCTTTTGGCGAAACCGTAGAAGTGGCGTCGTCTAAAGATAAAAATTACTCATACATTCCTAAAGGATATTCTATTCCAGAAGATGCAGATTATTTTCACTGTACAAGTAACAATACGGTTGCAGGAACTCAAATGAAATCTTTTCCAGAAACCAATGTTTCTTTGGTTTGTGATATGAGTTCAGATATTTTTTCTCGTCAATTAGATTTCGAAAAATTCGATTTAATTTATGCTGGTGCTCAAAAAAACATGGGTCCTGCTGGTGCAACTTTGGTAATTATTAAGGAAGAAATTTTAGGAAAAGTAGAAAGACATATTCCTTCAATGTTAGATTATCAAGTTCATATTAAGAGTGATAGCATGTATAATACACCTTCTGTTTTTGCGGTGTATGTTTCTATGCTAACCTTACAATGGTTAAAAGATTTAGGGGGAATTCCGTTTATTGAAGAAGTAAACAACAAAAAAGCGGCATTGTTATACAATGAAATTGATAGAAATCCGCTTTTTAAAGGAGTTGTAGCAAAAGAAGACAGAAGTACTATGAACGCTACTTTTGTTTTAACGGATGAAAGCTTCACGGAAACTTTTGATAAAATGTGCAAACAAGCGGGTATTACTGGTATAAATGGCCACAGAAGTGTTGGCGGTTATAGAGCAAGTATGTACAA
The DNA here is from genome assembly GCA_030731625.1 of Polaribacter sp. Taxonomy (GTDB): domain Bacteria; phylum Bacteroidota; class Bacteroidia; order Flavobacteriales; family Flavobacteriaceae; genus Polaribacter. The sequence continues at coordinate 5,235 of JANQTQ010000235.1, forward strand.
TGCGTTGCCACTTTATAGCGTACAAGTTTTGGTTGATGTGATGCAAGAGTTAGAAAAAGCCCATCTTTAATTCTCTCCAAAGGGAAGAAAACTGTTGTGGTTAAATGAACTTAAAAAAAGAAAAAACTTTTTAAACTCCTTAAGTTTAAAAGTTTTAATAAATAAAATAAATATTAAATAAAAAACTCCTTCCCTCTGGGAAGGTTGGGATGGGCAAATGAAAATATTAGCAAACGACGGAATTTCTAAAAGCGGAATTGATGCTTTAGAAAAAGGAGGATTTGAAGTAATTAATGTAAAAGTTGCACAAAATCAATTAGAAAATTATATCAATGATCATAATATAGATGCTATTTTAGTAAGAAGTGCAACACAAGTTAGACAAGAATTAATTGAAGCTTGCCCTAGTTTAAAATTAATTGGACGCGGCGGTGTTGGCTTAGATAATATTGATGTTGAATATGCAGAAGACAATGGCTTATTTGTTATAAATACCCCAGAAGCTTCCTCTAGTTCTGTTTCCGAATTGGTTTTTGCTCATTTATTTGGGATGGTTCGTTTTTTACATTCATCAAACAGAGAAATGCCTTTAGAAGGAGATTCTCGTTTTAAAGAATTAAAAAAAGCGTATTCTAACGGAACTGAATTAAGAGGAAAAACATTAGGAATTATTGGTTTTGGCAAAATAGGACAAGAAGTTGCAAAAATTGCAATTGGTATTGGAATGAATATTTTAGCTACCGATGAAGAAATTACAAGTGCACCCATAACTTTAGAGTTTTTTAACGGACAAAAAACTACTTTTACCATCAACACAGTTGATAAAGAAGAAGTTTTAAAAGAAGCTGACTTTATTACTTTACACGTTCCTACGCAAGAAGATTACATTATTTCAGCATCAGAAATTAAAAAAATGAAAGATGGTGTAGGAATCATCAATACAGCGAGAGGCGGCATTTTAAATGAAGTAGATTTAGTTTTTGCTATTGAAAGTGGCAAAGTACAATATGCTGGTTTAGATGTTTTTGAAACAGAACCAACACCGGCTGTTCAGTTATTAATGAATCCAGAAATTTCTTTAACTCCGCATATTGGCGGTGCAACAAAAGAAGCGCAAGATCGTATAGGCTTAGAACTAGCAAAACAAATTATTGAACTTTTAGGTTAATTGGAATTTAGAGTAAACTTAAAGAGTTTTATTCTCTGACACGAATTACTCGAATTATCACCAATAAATAAGTGAGATTTATTTTAGAATAGTTTCGCAAGAAGAAAAATCAAAAGATTTTTAAAAATTCGTTGAAATCTGAGTAATTTGTGACTTAAAAAAAATTAAAAATGATCAAAGAAAATTTATTAAAAATAAAACAATCAATTCCTGAAAACGTAACATTAGTTGCTGTTTCTAAAACCAAACCTATCGAAGATTTGCAAGAAGCTTATGATGCTGGTCAGCGAATTTTTGGTGAAAATAAAATTCAGGAAATGGTTGATAAATATGATGCTTTACCAAAAGACATTCAATGGCAAATGATTGGTCATTTACAGAGTAATAAGGTAAAATACATGGCTCATTTTGTTGATTTAATTCACGGAGTTGATAAGTTAAAAACTTTGGTAGAAATTAACAAACAAGCAAAAAAACACAACAGAATTATCAACTGTTTATTACAAGCTAGAATTGCCAAAGAAGACACTAAATTTGGTTTAACTTTTGATGAAATAGAAGCCGTTTTATCATCAGAAAAAATAACTGAATTACAAAACATTAAAATTGTAGGCTTTATGGGAATGGCTACTTTTACGGATGATGAATTACAATTATCCGAAGAATTTTCATCACTTAAAAACTTTTTTGAAGCACAGAAAGCTAAAACCGTACTTAAAAACTGCAACCTAGAAATTTTATCAATGGGTATGAGTGGTGATTATCAGCTTGCTATAAAAAATGGAAGTACTATGATAAGAGTTGGAAGCTCTATATTTGGAAATAGAAATTATAATCTGTAAATTTATCCAAAAAAGAAAAAGAAATTGTACGCTATACTAGACATAGAAACTACTGGAGGTAAATTTAACGAAGAAGGCATCACCGAAATTGCTATATATAAATTTGATGGCTATTCTGTTGTTGATCAGTTTATAACATTGGTAAATCCAGAAAAAGAAATTCAAGCATTTGTTGTAAATCTTACAGGAATTAATAACAAAATGCTGGTGAATGCTCCTAAATTTTTTGAAATTGCAAAACGAATTGTAGAAATTACGCAAGATTGTATATTAGTTGCTCATAATACTTCTTTCGATTACAGAATCTTAAAAACTGAGTTTGATAGATTAGGTTTCGATTTTAGGAGAAACACCTTGTGTACAGTAGAATTAAGTCAACAACTTATTTTAGAGCAACCTTCTTATAGTTTAGGAAAATTAACAAAATCATTGGGAATTCCAATGACAGAAAGACATAGAGCTTCTGGTGATGCTTTGGCAACTGTGCAACTTTTTAAACTTTTGCTAGAAAAAGATACAGAAAAAACGATTATACAAGAATCAATAAAGTATTTTGATAAAAGAATCGAAAAAGAAAAACTACAAACTTTAATAGATTCCATTCCTGCTATTTTAGGTGTTTTTTACATACACGATTCCAAAGGAAAAGTAATTTATATTGGCAAAGGAAAAAATATTAAGGCAGAGATTAATAAACTGTTTTTAAAAGTAACCAGACGCGCTGTAAAAATACAAGAAAGAGCCAATTCTGTTTCTTTTGATAAAACGGGTAATGAATTATTTACGCGACTAAAATATTATTTAGAATTAGAAAAATTAGCTCCTAAATTCAATTTTAAAAAGAAGTTTAAAATCATTTTAGACAATTTTAACAATGAAAATTTTATGATTGTTGATAAGGGCAGAGAAGTTGAAGAACACGCAATTATACTAATTGAAAATAATATTGTTTTTGGTTATGGATATACAAATTTAGCGGTTCAAGAAAATGATTTGACTATTTTAAAATCGGTTTTAACACAAATTGAAAATAAAGAAGTCTCGAAAACTATTGTAAAAAATTACTTAAATAAAGGATCTGTTCAGAAAATTATACGATTTTAAATGAAAAAAATATTTGTTTCCCTCCTAATATTTCTATCTACTATAAGTTTTTCACAAAAAAGTAAATCATCCAAAATGGGACAAACCACTTTAGATGAATTAAAAATGACAGTTTATGACAACGACTCTAGTGCAACAGCTGTTGTTTTATATGAACATGCAAACTATTATCCTGATATAAATAATGATGAAATACCTAGAACAGATTATTATTTTAGAATTAAAATTTTAGACAAAACTGCTTTTGATTTGGCTAATATTTCTATCAATACATACAAGAAACAACGAGTTACAGATATTAGTGCAATAACCTATAATATTACAGAAATAGGTGCAATGGATACAGATCAGCTTTTAGAAAAAGATATCTTTTCGATTGAAGAAAGTGAAAATTGGACAACTACCAAATTTGCGCTACCAAATATAAAAGAAGGCGCTGTTATAGAATATAAATACAGTGTTATTTCGCCCTATTTAAGTATTAATGATTGGAATTTTCAAACTGATATTCCAAAAATAAAAAGTGAATTTGATGCTTCTATTTTAGGAAACTATCAATACAATATAAAATTAGTTGGTAGTTTAAAATTAGATAAAGACGAACCTTCTGCAGATAAAAAATGTGTTTATATAGATGGTATTGGCGAAGGTGGTTGTGCAATCTATTCTTATGGGATGAACGATATTCCTGCTTTTAAAGAAGAAGAATATATGTTAAGTAAAAAGAACTATATATCCAGAATTACTTTTGATTTAAAATCGCACACAAGTTATAGAGGTGTTGTAGAAAACTTAACCACAACTTGGAAACAAGCAGATAAAAGTTTAAAAGATCAGTTTTTTAACAATCAAACTTCTAAAAAAAGGTTTTTTGAAAAAAATATTCCAGAGGTAATTTTAAATACAGAAAACACCTTAGAAAAAGCAAAAAAAATATATCAATTTATTCAGAATCATTATACTTGGAATGAAAAATATTGGACCAATGAAGATGCCAAAGTTAAAGAGGCTTTTCAAGAAAAAACTGGAGATGTTGGTGAGATAAATATTTCTTTATATAACAGTTTGATGGCCGCTGATATAGAAGCAAACTTGGTAGTTTTATCAACCAGAGATAATGGCATACCAACAAAAGTTTTTCCTATTATATATGATTATAATTACGTAATTGTAAAAATAATTATAGATGAAAAATCATATTTTTTAGATGCTACAAATAAATTTTTACCTTTCGGACAAGTACCCCTTAGAACTTTAAATGGAGAAGCTAGGGTTATAAATTTTAAAGAAGAAGGTTATTGGGAAGTTTTAAAACCCAACATAAATTCTGCTAAAGGAATTATAGCTAAATTAAATTTAAACGAAGATGGTGTATTAGAAGGCGAATTAAATATTAGAAGTCTAGGTTATGAAGCATCAAATAAAAGAGAAAAAATAAATTTATTAAGTAAAGAGAGCTATTTAGAAGGCTTTGAAGGCGATAATCCTGATGTAGAAGTTGATGAATATAATGTTCAATTTAAAACTGAAATTGAAAAACCACTTCAAGAATTTTTTAAAATAAAAATGTTTTTGAACGATGAACTAACAAAAAAGATAAGAATAAATCCGTTCTTCTTTGAACGATTAAAAGAAAATCCCTTTAAACTAAAAGAAAGAAACTTTCCAGTAGATTTGGATATCCAAGAAAAAACAATGTCGCATTAAGCTTAACTGTTCCTAATAATTATAATATTGTTCAAGCTCCAGAAACCATAGCAATGTCTTTGCCAAATAATGGAGGTCTATTTATTTTAAAATCTGAAGTAATAAAAAATAAAATAACTTTATATGTTAAATTTAATATCAACAAACAAATCTATTCTTCAGATGATTATTTTGTTTTAAAAGAATTTTTTAAGCAAATAGTTATTGCATAAAACTCAGTAATTATTTTAGAGAAAAAAGCTTAAAAAACTACTTATTATCATATATAAAAATACGTCAAATGACGTATTTTTTTTTTTAGTAATAAAAGTGAGTTTTGTTAAGTAACTCTAAAAAAGTAAAAATGAAAAAAGTAACATTACTATTTCTAAGCTTAATTCTTACTACTTCACTCCTATCTCAAGAATTTGGTACAGGCTTAAAATTTGATCAAAATTTATACGAATCAATGCAACAAACGGTACCTTTAGTTACAAGAAGTTTTGATAGATTACCTATTTCGTATAGTTTAAAAGGCTATACACCAACACCTCAAAGTCAAGGAGCACAAGGTTCTTGTGTGGGTTGGGCAAGTGCTTTTGGAGCAAGAACTATTGCTTATGCCGTTAAAAATAATTGGGAAAACAATACTGCAAAAATTAATGAAAACACCTTTTCACCTGCATTTGTTTACAATCAAATTAAAGTAAACGATAAATGCGAAGGCGCTTACATAGAAAATGCCATGATGGTTATGAATACCTATGGTTCTGTAAAAATGACCGATTTTCCTTACAACGCATCAAATTGTACCACAGCTCCCTCCAGCTATACGTTTTCTAAAGCACAAGATCATAAAATTTTAACGTACGAAAGATTAGCAAAATGGGAAAATCCTGTAAACCTTACCAATAAAGTTAAAAAAGCACTCTCTAATAAAAACCCTGTTGTTATTGGTCTATTTAAATTTACTGATTTAAAAACCGATTTTAATAATGTTTGGATTTCTAATACAGGTACTTACGGACACGCTATGGTTGTTGTTGGTTATGACGATACTAAAGCCGGCGGTGCCTTTGAAATTATGAATTCTTGGGGTTCAAATTTTGGAAAAGGAGGCTTTTTTTGGATAAAATATGATGATTTTGAAAGACAAGTTAAAACCGCTTATGTTTTAATTGATAAAGAACAGACAGACAATAATAATAATAATAATAATAATAATAATAATAATAATAATAATAATAATA
>JANQTQ010000236.1 GCA_030731625.1 Polaribacter sp.
ACCGCCTCAGTTTTGAGACGGCTTCTTTTTGTTTTTTTTGTTATCCTAAGAAATTAAAAAAAACAGAAATTATTATACCTACTTTTGTTATTTGATGCTAATAGAATGGCATACTATTAGAGTTTTTTTAAAACTTCTTCTCATTTATAGAGTTGAAAAATCGGCGAATATTTGCGTAATCTGCGGGAAATGTAAAATTTTAATTATCCTGATAATTTTTAGATGAACACAGAAAAAAGCAAATCATCAATATGCTTTCCAAAAGGTTTTAGCAGTAGCACAAATTTTATTACTTCCTTTTATTTTTATGGTATGTGAAAAAGAATTTTCTATAGCCAATTTTTCCGTTAATGATAAAACAGTGTCTCCATATTTAGCTTCAGCAATAAAACGACCATCTATGATATGTAAAAAATGATTATTTACAATTTCTTCTGGAATAGATTCAATAACCCATTGTAAATATCTAATATTATTTACATGTTTATTCATATCGGTATCAAACCGATGTACTCTAAATTTTTCTGTAAAATCTGGAAATTCTATAGCAGCTATCTTATTTTTAATATTAGCAGTTATGGCTTCTTTATCGAAGTAAGACCATTTTTCTTTAATTTCATTAAAAATAGGAATTGGTTTTCTTTTTTCTATATCAAAGAATACCCACAAACCTTTAGCGCTACCAATAATATTTTGGTTTTCATCAAAAATAATATTTTCTCGATACCCTTTTATAGAGGAATAATTTGATAACCAGGTTCTAATGGTAATTTTTTCTTTATAATTAGGATACCTATCCATTTTAAAAATTCCAGAAAATAAAACCCAACCTACATTCTGTTTCACCAAATCAAATAAACCATGATTTATAGAATAACAATGATCTGCTGCTGTTTCTTCTAATAAACCTAAAATGATTGTTGGTGTTGCCAAACCCAGTTTATTCATTTCAAAATATCGTAATTCAAATTCCTTGTCAAAATAATTATCAAATTCCATTTTTCTTTATTTTTAAAGGGTTTAAAAAACTAGTTTTTAAAATGATTTTTTAAAATCTTCCATAATTTGTTGCGCTGCTTTAACTGGTGATATTTTAGCATTCATGATCTCTTTTTCAAACGTATAAAGTTGATTTTTAATATTTTTAGATCCGTAGAATAATTGCTTTAATTCATCATTTATATTATTGTACATCCATTTTATTTGCTGATGATTTCTATTTTTTAAGAAATAACCATTTTCATCAACTAATTTTTTGAATTTTAAGATTTCATCCCAAACATTAGAAATTCCGATGTTTTTTATGGCGGATGCAGTACTAACAACAGGACTCCAACCAGAATCCGATTGTGGAAAAATATGAAGCGCATTTTGATATTGTAACTTCGCCATTTGACTCATTCTAATATTATCGCCATCGGCTTTATTAATTACTACCATATCTGCCATTTCCATAATTCCTTTTTTTATACCTTGTAATTCGTCACCAGCTCCAGCTAACATCAACAATAAAAAGAAATCTGTCATACCATGAACAGCCGTTTCAGATTGCCCAACGCCAACAGTTTCAATTAAAATAACATCATAACCAGCAGCTTCACAAAGCAACATCGTTTCTCCGGTTTTATTAGAAACACCTCCCAAAGTATCTCCTGAAGCAGAAGGTCTAATGTAGGCTTCTTGTAAAACAGCTAATTCTTCCATTCGAGTTTTATCACCCAAAATACTTCCTCTTGAACGCTGACTACTTGGATCTATCGATAATATGGCAACTTTATGACCTTGTTTCACTAAATACAAACCAAAAACTTCAATAAAAGTACTTTTGCCAACACCAGGAACTCCAGTTATACCAATACGAATTGATTTTCCTGAACTCGGTAATATTGCTTGAACTATTTCTTTAGCTAGTATTTTATCGCCTACTAAATTACTTTCAATAATTGTAATTGCTCTAGACAAAATAACTCTATCACCATTTAAAATGCCATCGATATAAGCTTTTGAAGTTAATCTATTTTTAGGTTTGTAATTTTTCATTTTAGTGATGGAAAGCTAAGTTAATATTGGGAATTTTAAGAATAACAAAGATACTAATAATGAAAAAAACACCACTAACGAAAGGGTGTTTTTAAATGGTTTTTTATAATTTGATTTAGGGTGTTTTTTGCTGTAAATTCTAAATCTTTATGATCAATAATATAAAAAAAGTTACACTTTATTTCTGTGTTGTAATTTATTAAAATCAATTAATTCTTAACTTTAATTGGTTTCAATTTAATAATACCAAAAAAGTTTAAAATTTTTATAATTAAATAAGTCATGTCAATTTCATGCCATTTTACACCAAAGTTAGGGCTACTTGCATGTTTATGATGATTGTTGTGATAGCCTTCACCCATCATTAAAAAGTCAAAATGGAACAAATTTTTACTTGTATTTTTCATTTTAAAATTTACATAGCCATAAATATGACCAAACCAATTGATGATAACTCCATGAATAGGAGCCATTAAAAAAGCGATTGGTAATAATAACCATTGCCACCAAGCTGTTGCGAAAAACACAAAGAATAAAACGTAGAAAGCTATCCAAAGTAAACGCGAAAAACGAGAGCCAGCAAAAGAATCAAACGATTTCCATTGTGGTACATTTTTAGTAAAACGCTCATCTATAGCAATACGTTGTTCATTAATATCTTGATAAATATTTTTAGTTTTCCACATCATTGCAAACATATTTGCGTCAAAAGATGGTGAATGTGGATCCTTTTCAGTATCTGTAAATGCATGATGCATTCTGTGCATAATTCCGTAACCATATGCACTTAAGTAACTTGAGCCTTGAAAAATCCAAGTTAAAATAAAAGTTATTTTTTCCATGGTTTTAGACATCGTAAATACCTGATGTGCTGCATATCGATGTAAAAAGAAAGATTGAAAAAACAAACCTCCATACCAAAGAATAATTATAAAAAGAACAACTGTCATAAAGTTTTTTTTGCAAAGATAATTTGATGCTTGCCTATAAACAATGAACCTAAATCAATTAAAATTTATGATCAAGGACAAAAAAAATTAAATGCAAACAACTAAATTAATTGAGAAAACATTTTCAATAGAAATCTCAATGCGAAACTTGAAGAACTTTTTTCTGACTAAATACGTTTTCTAATTCTGCTTAAAGCTTGTGCAGTTACGCCAATATAAGAGCTAATATATTTTAACGGAATTACCTGTAAAAGCTCTGGTCGTTCTTTAAATAATTTTAGATAACGCTCTTCTGCAGATAAGTTTAAAAGGTTTTGTTCGCGTTTTGATTTTATTAAAAACAAACGTTCTGCGGTTAATCGACCTATTAAATTACCTATTTGTGTTTTCTGATAAACTTCTTGCAAATCTGCGTACGTTATACTTAAAATAGTAGTTTCTGTAAGCGCTTGTAATTGATAAGCAGATGGTTTTTGAGTTAAAAACGAATCGTAAGCGCTAATAAATTGATTTTTAAAACTAAACCCAAAAGTAATTTCTTTTTCTGGATCTTCTTTTGGAATAAACAAGCGCACAACACCAGATTCAATAAAAGAAATATGATTTTCGATTTCATTTATTTTTAAGAAAACGGCTTTCTTTTTAATTACTCTACGTTGTAATTTTGAATAAAAGAAATCCCAATCTAAATCAGATATGGTTGCTATTTGGTCTAAGTAAGTTTTTATTTGTTGCAAATCTTTTGGTACAATTTATTTATACAAATATACGGATTCAAAAAACCGATATTGATCTAAAAACCGATATATAATTGCTCCTTTAGATGAAAAATCAACATTTTAAATTCACATGTAGCATTTCTCTAATTTCCAAGAACCTTATTAGTACCTTTGCAAAAAATTTATTTGATGTCAAAATCGTTTTCAGAGTTAGGTATTCACAAACAATTGCAAGATAGTTTAGCGAAATTAGAGATTTCTGTACCAACAGATATTCAAACCAAAACCATTCCTGTTGTATTAAATCAAAAAGAAGATTTGGTTGTTTTAGCAAAAACAGGAACTGGTAAAACCGCTGCTTTTGGATTGCCTTTACTACAATTAGTAGATATAGAAAACCCTCAAATTCAGACGTTAATACTAGCGCCAACAAGAGAATTAGGACATCAGATTTATGATAATTTGATTTCTTATGCAACTGAAATTCCAGAAATTTCGATTGCATCAATTTGTGGTGGAATTCCTATAAAACCTCAAATAGAACGCTTAAAAACAACTACACATATTGTAATTGCAACTCCTGGTCGTTTGGTAGATTTGGTTAATCGTGGTGCTATCAATATCAAAGAAATTAAGTATTTTGTTTTAGATGAAGCTGATGAAATGGTCACTGCTTTAAAAGAAGAAGTGGATGCTATTATTAAAGAAATTCCGAAATCAAGAAGAACTTTGTTGTTTACAGCAACAATGCCAGGAACTATTAAACAACTGGTTCAGAATTACATGTCTAAACATGTTGTGCATATTGAAGCAGACATGAAAACTTTGGGGCATCAAGGAATTGATCATCAATATGTTGTTGTAGAACCGATTGAGAAATTAGATGTGTTACTTCATTTTTTAAGTTCTAAAGAAGGCAAACGCGGAATTATTTTCTGTAAAACAAAAGCAGCCGTAAATAAATTAGCAAAAAATTTAGCCATTAATAAATTCTCTTCAGGAGCAATTCATGGTAGTTTAACCCAAGGAATTCGTGATCGAATTATGGGGCAATTTAGAGAAGGAAACATCAATATTTTAGTTGCTACAGATTTAGCTGCTCGTGGAATTGATGTAAAAGAAATAGAATATGTTGTAAATTATCATTTACCAGATACGTATGAAACCTATGTTCATAGAAGCGGACGTACAGCAAGAGCAGGAGCAAAGGGCCTTTCTTTAAGTATTATTCAAAAAGAAGAATTAGAAGAAATTCCTGAGTTTGAAGAAGATTTAGGACTTGTTTTTACAGCATATAAAAAAGCAGATTCTCAAAGTATTGAAGAAAATAATGGTTTGTTATGGGCGAAAAAAATATTTAAAACCAAACCGAATCACGCTATTTCTCAAGAATTTAAAGCACAAATAAAAACAATATTTCATCACCTAACAAAAGAGGAATTGGTAGATAAAATATTGGCAAATTACTTAGCGCAAATAGCTGCTGCAAAAGCAAAACCAGAAGCACCTAAAAAGAAAAAAAAGAAATAACGTAATTAGAAAATCATTCTTAAAGTGATGATTGTCTGTACGAGCGCAGTCGAAATTATTTTCACTTTAAACACTTTATTTACGTCAAAAAAAATAACGAATTATGGCAAATAACATAAAAAATCAAGAGGATATATTAGCAAAATTAAATATTACTGCTTTAAATCCGATGCAAGAAGAAGCAGTTTCTGTGATAGAAACTACTGCAAATACCATCTTATTATCACCAACAGGAACCGGTAAAACAGTCGCTTTTTGTTTGCCATTAATAGAATCTTTAGACCCGAATTCTGATGAAATTCAGGCTTTAATATTAGTTCCGTCAAGAGAATTAGCAATACAAATTGAACAAGTTATCCGTACAATGGGTTCTGGATATAAAGTCAATGCTGTTTATGGCGGTAGACCAATGTCTAAAGATAAAATTGAATTAAAACATGTTCCTGCCATTTTAATAGGAACTCCAGGAAGAATTTCTGATCATTTTGCCAATGAGCGTTTTTCTAAAGAGTACATTAAAACCTTAGTTTTAGATGAATTTGACAAGTCTTTAGAGGTAGGTTTTGAGTATGAAATGAGAGGAATTATTAATCAATTGCCTGCTTTAAATAAGCGTATCTTAACTTCTGCTACTCAAGGTGTTGAGATCCCTGAATTTGTAAAATTAGACAATCCGAAAATCATCAATTATTTAAAAGAAAAGAGAACATCACAACTAGCTATTAAAACAGTAATTGCTCCTGAAAAAAATAAATTAACAACCTTGTTGGATTTAATTCAACATATTGGTAACGATCCAGGAATTGTATTCTGTAATTTAAAAGACAGCATCGAAAAAGTAAGTGCTTTTTTAGATCGTAATAAAATTAGTCATGCTTGTTTTTCTGGCGGAATGGAGCAAAAAGACAGAGAGCGTGCTTTAATTAAATTTAGAAACGGAACTTGTCAATTATTAATTGCGACAGATTTAGCTTCAAGAGGAATTGATATTGTAGAAATAAAATATATTATCCATTTCGAATTGCCTCAACATGAAGAAGATTTCATCCATAGAAACGGAAGAACAGCAAGAGTAAATGAAAAAGGAACTGCGTACATTTTAAAATGGGAAAAAGAAACTTCGCCAGATTTTATTAAAAATACCAAAGGAGAAAACATATCTAAAAAAGCAAAATTAGAACCACAATATTGGGAAACCTTATTTGTTTCTGGTGGAAGAAAAGATAAAATTTCTAAAGGTGATATTGCTGGTTTATTTATAAAACAAGGTGGTTTAACCAAAGACCAACTAGGAACAATTGAATTAAAACCAGATTGTGCGTTTGTGGCAATTCCGTTAGAATTTGCAGATAGTTTGGTGGAAAAACTTAATAATACCCGTTTAAAAAAGAAAAAAGTTAGAGTTACTTTATTGTAATATTTAATAATCCTTACGTTAAGTAAAGATAAAAATGAGCTAAATTATTGAACATAAGTTTCTCCTTTGGGATAATGAAAATTAGTACTCCAACTTTAGGAGAAACTTTGTGCAATTTAAGGCAAAAAAATAGACTGCTACAACTACTTTATACCGATTGGTAATTGTTTGTGAAAAAATACGTTTATTTAATAAATTTAGATGTTAAAGTATTAACAAATAAGATATTACCAATTTTGTCATATCCTTCAAAAAGAGCAATATTTTTATCTGATTTCACCATTCCTTCATGAAAACCAATAACCGTTAAATCTGCATCTGCAGAATATTGATTAATTAAATCGTTTCTATTTTCTCCATCATTTAAAGGCAAAACACGGATGTTATTAGCTGAAATTGGCAAACGACCGCTTGATGTAAGCTCTATTAAATGCTCTTCTTCTTGTTTTAAAATTTCTTTAGGAAACGTTGCAAATATTTTTATTTGTCCTTTTTTCCAATCAGAATGGCCTAAAATGATGTAAGATAAAAGAATCATTAAATTGGCATTTTCGTAATCGTTTTTATTAATCCAAACATGGATATCTTTTTTATAACCAAAACCTTTATCCGAAGTAGCCAAAATGCACAAATCATATTTTGCGGCTTTTAAAACACTATAATTATCAATTACAGCCGTTAACCATTCTTGTTCTCCTTTTTTAAATTCAAAAAGCATCATATTATTTGGCTGTCCAGAAATACCAGGTTGCTGAATTGCTTGTATAATAGCTGCTGTATTAGAGGGCGATATTAGTGTTTCGATGAACACGTTAGAGCGACTAGAATTTGATAATTGAATTAACTTTTTAAGTTTCTGTTCTGCTTTTTGTTTGGTTTCTTTAGAAAAATAATCTTTTTCAAAATGAATATAAGTTCCAAATCCATATCTATCAGAAATCCACTTCATCATTTCTAAAGCGCTGTAACGATCAAAACTATCTTTTGATAAGCACAATACCGCAGGTCTCCAATCTTCTTCTGTTTTATCTTTTTCTGCTTTTTGAAGAAAAACCTGTAACTTTCTACTAAACTGATGAATAACTCCTTGAAAAATATTTGCCATTCCTTTTTTAGTATCACTTTTTCCAGAAATATAAAAATACAAAACTACCATTAAGCCAATAGATGCAATTGCATAGGTAGTATTTATTTTAAACATTAAATAAATACACATAATAGCACCTAATAACGATAAATACCATTTCGATTTAAATGATGGACGGTAGGAAGGATCTGCTGCAAAATGTTGCATAAATGAGATTAAACACAATGAACCATAAGTTACCATAAAAAACATCGAAATAATTTCTGCAACGGCATTTACATCGCCCATTAAAACAAAAATTAAGGCAATAACACTTGTTAGAATGGTTGCATTTCTTGGTTCATTATTTTTATTAGTTCCTTTAGCTACCCAAAAATTAACAAATTTATTAGGAAATACTTTATCGGCACCAATAGCTTGTATCGTTCTAGGAGCAACCATAAGCGAGCCTAATGCAGAAGAAATTGTTGCTGCGGCTAAACCGATAGGTATAATTGGCCCCCAAAGTGCTATTTTACTCATGATCAATTGGTCGTTCATTAAATCTGCAGAACTTGCTGAGGAAGTTAGTTTATAGGCAATAAAAATATAAATTATCATTCCTATAATTGTTGCAGCCAATGTACCTAACGGAATTGATTTTTTTGGATCTTTTAAATCTCCAGACAAACCCACACCGGCAGTCATACCTGTAAAAGCAGGGAATATAATAGCAAAAACATAGAAAAAACCTTTGTCTGAATCCATGCTTTTTATTAATTGAGAACTGTCAAAAACTTCAGAAAATTCTGTTGATCCCATAAAGAAAAGGACTAAAGAAACGGCTAATATGGCAACAACAATGTACAATGCTTTCATGCCTAAATCTGCGCCTTTGGTAACCATTAACCAAATTAATAACAGAAGTGCAGGAATGGTAAATAGTCTATTGTCGTAAATTTCATAACCAAACTCAGTTATAATCCAAGGTTTTATGGCATCAAAAGCCTCACCAAAAGCAATTACATAAAAAGCAACACTAATTGCTTGTGATAAATACAGCGCAATACCAATTGCTGCACCAATATTTACTCCAAATGAACGTGAAATTATAAAATATTCTCCACCGCCTTCTACTTTTTGATTGGTAGCAATTTCTGCCAAAGCCATTGCAGTTGGTATGGTTACCAAATGCCCAATTAAAATGATAAAAAGTGTACCGGTAAAACCAACAGAACCTACGGCATATCCAAATCGCAAAAACATAACGGCTCCTAAAATTGTTGATATCGCTGTTAAAAAAACAGGAAGTGTACCAAAATTGGCTTTCACATTAGAAATAGTTTTGTTCATAGAAATTGGCTTGAATTGTAGTTAAATGTAAACTAATATTTTAATATAAAAAATTTTAGTTTTAAAATAGAGAATCTTAATACTCTCTTTTGAGATGCAATTGAAATAAAATTGCAAATACTTTATTGGCTACTTAAAATGAACTAAATTAATGCTTTACAATAGTGTTAATTTTAAAAAGAAAAGATTTATAGAATAAGGAGAATAATTATTTAATCAATTTCATTTGATAATAAGCGCCTTCAAAAACCACTTTTTTAATAAAGATAAAAGCATCTCTAAAGTCTTCGGAAGGAAGGTTAAAAATATCATGTCCTTTATTTTTGTATCCGTAGAACATAAAACTTTTATCATAACTTTCTAACTTTTCAACTATTTTTTTAGAGCCATCCATTAAAAAATAACCAGGACTTGTAATAGAACAAGAGTGATGTGCACCTTGAAAATAAGGAATTATTCTATCTTTTGCGCCATGATAAAAAACACCAGGCACAGCGCTAGATCTTTTCATTAAACTACTATTAAAAATTGCTCCAGAAATAGAAATAACGCCAGCAATAGAAATGTATCTTGTTCTTCTAGACCTCCTTTTCAATACAGATTTATTATAGGTAATATTTAATAATGTTTCTGCGCCTGCACTTGCACCAAATAAAATAATTTTTTTAGAATCAATTTTAAAATTGCTTCTTAAAATATACGCAATTGCTTCTAATACATCTTCTTCTGCATTCCCGTAAATTTTAAAAGCATCTTTAACAGGCAAATTACAGTTAAAAGCGGTGTTTTTATCTATAAGTCTGTAATCTACCGAGGCAACTACATATCCTTTTTTAGCAATTCCGTTTGCTAACGACACTATTGATTTATCATTTCTGGCGCCAGATTTAAAACCACCACCGTGAATGATTACAAATAGAGGCCTTTTTTTATAATTATCATTAACGGGTTGATACAGATCAAATTTTAAAGTATCTCGTTTTTTTATCGCATACGAATACGTTTTTGTTGTTACTTCGCTAAAAACAGCATCAACATATCTTGATTGAGAAAAAGATAAAAGACAATTAAAAATTAAAATCAATAGTAGTATCTTGTAACGCATTCAGAATTTATAGCTTTAAAATATATTTATTAAAGCTGTAAAGTTAAACTAAAAATCATTGTCAATTTTATGAAAACATTTATTAGCGACATTTCCAATAGAGAATTCCAAGAATCAGAAAAAGTACTCGCTAAAAGCATCAGAAAATCAATATTTGATAGTATTCAAAGCGAAAATTCTGCGTTTAATTTAAAAAGTGTAATTTCTATTTCTGAGTTAAATCAATACCGTCAAAAATATATTGCTTCTTTTTTACTAAATGAAGAGGGGGAGTTAACAAGTTTAGAAAAAGATGTACTTAAAACTATTGAAAATGAAGAAATACTTTCGGCTAATTTAGAAACGAATACTATTTTAAAATTTACTTATGGACAACGTTTAGCTGATAAGATTGCGTCTTTTGGTGGTAGCTGGAAGTTCATTATTATTTTTGGCCTTTTTATCCTTATTTGGATATTCTCTAACATCGTATTCTTAGTAAATAAAGGATTTGATCCGTATCCTTTTATCTTATTAAACCTTATTTTGTCTTGTTTGGCAGCCTTACAAGCGCCAGTTATTATGATGAGCCAAAACAGACAAGAAGAAAAAGATAGAGAACGTGCGAAGCAAGATTATATGGTGAACCTAAAATCTGAGTTAGAAATTAGGATGTTGCACGAAAAAATAGATCACTTAATCATTCATCAACAGCAAGAATTGTTAAATATTCAGCAGGTACAAGTAGAAATGATGCAAGATATTATGAATCAACTGAGTGCCAAAAAATAATATGTAACTAATTGATTTTCTTTTTTTGGCGGTTGTGAAAGAGTTTTTGCCGATAATTGATTATTACAGGCTTTTGTTACGTTCCTCAAGGCTCTTCTTCAATTCCTCAAAGCTTATTTTGAGTTTTTTATAGCTTTTGGTGCGTTCCTTAAAGCTCTTCTTCAATTCCTCAAAGCTTATTTTGTGCTTTTTATAGCTTATGGTGCGTTCCTTAAAGCTCTTCTTCAATTCCTCAAAGCTTATTTTACGCTTTTTATAGCTTTTGGTGTGTTCCTCAAGGCTCTTCTTCAATTCCTCAAAGCTTATTTTGAGTTTTTTATAGCT
>JANQTQ010000237.1:0-10173 GCA_030731625.1 Polaribacter sp.
CCTTTTAACAGGAACATCATTTATGGTAGTCATGATCAGATTTTAGCGCATAAGGACCAAGCAATAAACGACAGATTTGTTCTGAATTCAACAGAAAACATATACTCAAACGATCCAAATAATTCTGAGTCTATCAAGTTTGATGAAATTTCTGCGCAAGAATTGGCAAATCAAATTATTGCAAAAAAGAAAGCTGAACAGAAATTACCAACTTGGTTTGCTACTAAAAACATGTATTATCCGCCAAAAATTAGTATCGAACAAACTTCATCAGAAATTACAGCAGATTACAAATCAAAATTAGTTTCTGGAAATTCAATTATTGATATTACAGGTGGTTTTGGCGTAGATTGTTTCTATTTTTCAAAGCAATTTAAAGCGGTTTTTCATTGCGAAATAAATGATGAGTTATCAACAATTGTAAAGCATAATTATCAACAATTAAAAATAGCAAATATTGAGACTTTTGCTGGTGATGGAATTGATTTTCTTAAAAACACAAATCAGACTTTTGATTGTATATATATAGATCCATCAAGAAGAAATGATATAAAAGGGAAGGTTTTTTTACTAAAAGATTGCTTACCAAATGTGCCAGAACATATTGATTTTTTGTTTTCAAAGACAAATCAGATTTTATTAAAAAACTCACCTATTTTAGATATTTCTAGTGCCATATCCGAATTAAAATTTGTAAAAGAAATTCATGTAATCGCTATTAAAAACGAAGTAAAAGAAGTGCTTTTCTTATTAGAGAAAAATTACGAGAACAGCATCCAAGTAAAAACAATCAATCTAATTGGTAAAAATGCTCAGAAATTTGAATTTGATTTTAATGAAGAAGTTGCTTCAAATTATGCAGCACCACTTACCTATTTGTATGAACCCAATGCTGCTATTTTAAAATCTGGCGGATTTCATCAAATTGCATCCCAATTACATCTGTTTAAACTTCATCAACATTCTCATTTGTATACATCAGAAAACTTGATTGATTTTCCGGGTAGAAGTTTTAAAATACTCGAAATAGTAAACTACGATAAGAAAAAAATCAAGAAATTAATTCCGGAAAAGAAAGCGAATATTACCACGAGAAACTTCCCTAAAACGGTGGCACAAATCAGAAAAGAAACCCATTTAACTGATGGCGGAAATTCCTATTTATTTTTTACAACGGATGCACAAAATAAAATGATTTGTATTCTTTGTTCTAAAATTGATGCCTAATGCTGGTTGTTTTAAAAAACCTCCTTTTAAAAGTTTTTACATTTTAAGAAAGTTTGTAAAGAAATTAGTATCTTCATTTTTATGCAAACACTATCTTATCAAGGTTTAAAAATAGCAGCTAGGAATCAATCAAAAATTGAAGACTTTTTGGTTGTAGAAGCGCCACTTCAAATAAACATCAATAATGAACCGTATACGGTGGTGATGAGAACGCCAAATGATGATTTTGAGCTGATTAGAGGCTTGCTTTTTGCCGAAGATATTTATAAAAAATCAGCTCCGTTATCTTATCAGATCATTAAAGAGGATACTAAAATCCCTTCGATTATAAATGTAACCATTTCTTCGGATGATTTAGGAAAAGGCTATTTAAATAAACGAACTTTATTGTCTGTTTCTTCTTGCGGAATCTGCGGAAAAAAAGAATTATCGGATTTAAAAGTAACAGGAAATACATTAGCAAAAACGTATTTTTCATCAGAAAACTTGCATAAAATGTTTGCTAAAATGAATGCTTTTCAAGAAACATTTCAAAAAACAGGTGGCAGTCATGCAGCAGCTATTTTTGATGAACATCAAGAATTGCTCACCATCAAAGAAGATATTGGCAGACACAATGCGGTTGATAAAACCGTAGGCGATTTATTGCAAAAATTAAGCTTACAAAAAGCAAAATATCTATTGGTAAGTGGCCGCGTTTCGTACGAAATTGTAAGCAAAGCCTTTATTGCTAAAATACCTATTATTGTAGCAGTTTCTGCATGCTCTTCGTTGGCTGTTGATTTTGCAAAAGAATTCGGAATTTGTTTAATCGGATTTTCAAGAGACAACAAAATGACCATTTACTCGAACCCAGAATATTTAATTGAAACAGAACATGTCTAAAAAAACTTCAGCACAACCACCAGAAAAATTAACAGGAATTCAGTTAACAGAAGTTCCAAAATCCTCTGTGGGGTTTCCGGCCATCAAATCTGCTTTAACGCATATCAAAGATGAAGTTGGTGTTTTAAAAGGGATTGGTTTATTATCCAAAATAAATCAGAAAAATGGGTTTGATTGCCCAGGTTGTGCGTGGCCAGATCCTGATGAAAAACGTGCTTTCTTAGCTGAATATTGTGAAAACGGCGCAAAAGCAATTGCCGAAGAAGCGACTAAAAATAAAGTTTCTCCGTTGTTTTTTGCCACACATGCTGTAGAAGATTTAGCAAAATTATCTGATTATGAAATTGGTAAAAGCGGACGAATTACACATCCTATGTATTTACCCGAAGGAAAATCACACTACGAAGAAATTTCTTGGGGAAAAGCTTTTAAATTAATTGCTGCCGAATTAAACGGACTAGATTCGCCCGATGAAGCTATTTTTTATACTTCTGGAAGAACTAGTAATGAAGCTGCTTTTTTGTATCAATTGTTTGTGCGTGAATTTGGGACAAATAATTTACCCGATTGTTCTAATATGTGCCACGAATCTAGTGGCGTAGCGCTTTCTCAAACTTTAGGAATTGGTAAAGGATCGGTAACTTTAGACGATTTTAACCATGCTGATTTAGTGATTGTAATTGGGCAAAATCCAGGAACAAATCACCCAAGAATGTTATCCGCTTTAAGCGAAACAAAAAAAAGAGGCGGAAAAATAATGACGATTAATCCGTTGCCAGAAGTTGGATTGATGAATTATAAAGAGCCTCAAAATCCTTTAAAATGGTTTGGTTCCGGGCAAGAGTTAACAGATTTATTTCTGCAAGTAAAAATAAACGGAGATGTTGCTTTGCTAAAAATCATCTTAAAACTGATGAAAGAGCAAGAAGATTTAAAACCAAATTCGGTTTTTAATCATGAATTTATCAACGAAAAAACAGCGGGAATTGAAGACTTATTAAACGATTTAGATACCTATTCTATTGTTGAATTAGTACCTCAAACGGGTTTATCATTAGATGAAATAGAAAAGGCCACAGAAATGATTATCAACAATGACAAGATTATTATTTGCTGGGCAATGGGTTTAACGCAACATAAAAATGCGGTTGATAACATTCGCGAAGTGGTAAATATTCTGCTGTTAAAAGGAAGTATCGGTAAAAAAGGAGCGGGAACTTGTCCGGTTCGCGGTCATTCTAATGTGCAAGGAGACCGAACAATGGGGATTTGGGAACGACCACCATCCGCCTTTTTAGATAATTTAGAAAAAGAATTTAAGTTTAAAGCGCCTAGAAAATTCGGTTATGATGTTGTTGAAGCAATTGAAGCCATGCATCAGAAAAAAGCAAAAGTGTTTTTTGGAATGGGTGGTAATTTTATTTCTGCAACGCCAGACACAGAATTTACGGCAGCTGCCATTCGCAATTGTAATTTAACGGTTCAGGTTTCTACGAAACTGAATAGAAGTCATTTAATTACGGGAAAAAAAGCATTGATTTTGCCCTGTTTAGGACGATCAGAAAAAGATTATCAAACCTCTGGGCAACAGTTTGTTTCGGTAGAAAATTCTATGGGTGTGGTACATCAATCTAGAGGTCATTTAGAACCTTGTTCTGAAAAAACATTGAGTGAAACTGCCATTGTTGCCAATTTAGCAAACTTTACGTTAAAAAAATCAAACACAGATTGGATTAATTTGATGTCTCATTACGATTTAATTCGTGATAAGATTGAAGCTACCATTCCTGGTTTTGAAAACTATAATAAACGCGTACGAATGAAAGGCGGATTTTATTTACCCAACAATGCCAGAGAAAATAATTTTGAATCGACAAAAACAGGGAAAGCTAATTTTACCATCAATAAACCTTCTGAAATTATTTTAGAAAACGATCAATTTATAATGATGACGATAAGAACTCATGATCAATACAACACCACAATTTACGGTTTAGACGATAGATATAGAGGCGTTTTAAATGAGCGAAGAGTTATTTTTATGAATGCTGATGATATGGAAAGTTTAGGTTTGCAAAAATTAGATTTGGTAGATTTAACGAGCCATTTTAACAACGAAAAAAGAGAAGCTAAAGGTTTTTTAGCCATTCCGTATCACATTCCAAAACAATGTACAGCTACGTATTTTCCAGAAACTAATGTATTAGTTCCGTTGCAAAGCAAAGCAACGATTAGCAATACGCCTGCATCAAAAACTGTAATTATTAGTATTAAAAAGAGAGAATTTTAAGTTATGAAAAAGTATATATTTTTATTCGCACTGCTATGTTCTAGCCAATTTTTATGCGCACAGAACGAAAATATTCCAGAAAAGAAAACGCAAAAAGGATTCGCAAAACTAGATTTTCTTTCCATAGAAATGCCAGAAACTACGATTCCGAATGAAGCAAATATGGGTTTTACTGGGATTCATTATAATTTGATGTTAAACAATTGGTCGTACGCTGGTGTTGGTATTTATGGCGCGGTTACTGGCGAAAGAGGTGGTTTTTTTACCTTGGGTGTCAACGCCGGAATTAAAAAATATTTTACAGATGATTTTTATCTAGATACTGGTTTTCACTTTGGCGGCGGCGGCGGCGCAGGCGCTCCAGATGGCGGTGGCGCATTTATTTTACCGCACTTTAATGTAGGATATAATTTCAACACCTTTTCTGTACATACAGGTTGGAGTGCAATTAACTTTTTTGATGAAGGCGAAATCAAAGGAAATCAATTAAATGTAGCTGTAGAAATTCCTTTAGAGTTTTCGTATGCAAATTATGAGAATTCTGGCAATGCATATAATTTTGATGGCTTGCAAAAATCAACTTGGAATGTACCTTCAAAAAGAGCGGCTTTGATGCTGCATCTTAATAATTTAATGATTCAAGGTGGAGATGACAATGTCAACCTACAAAATTTTGGAACCGCAACCATAAGACTGGCGGGTTTTGAATTCACTTCTTACCTCTCTAAAAATTGGTTTGCTTTCCTAAAATTAGATGGTGCTTTTGATGGCATAAAAGCAGGTTATATGGATGTGTTTTTAGGCGGTGGATATCAATACCCTTTCAATAAAAACCGAACCAATATACTTGCTAAATTTGGAGTTGGTGCAGGCGGCGGCGGCGGCGTAGATTCGCAAGGTGGCTTTTTAATTTATCCAGATATTTCTATAGAACAAAAGGTTTTTGACCATTTTTTTATAGCACTAAACAAAGGGTATGTCATGTCGCCTAATGCGCATTTTTATACTTCTTCTTATGGTTTGGGTTTAAAATATTATGTAGAAAGAAATGGTATTATTTCTGATGAAAATTCCTTTACCAAAGGAACTTTTAAAGGGATAGAAGTAATTACCCAACAAGAAGTTTATTTTGATGCTAATAGAGACGGACAGCCTACAGAAAACATGCAGCAAATTGGTGTACAAGTAAATTTAGACCTTACTAAAAACCTCTTTATTACAGGACAAACCTCTTTTGCGAACTTTGGAAACGCAGGCGCTTATGCAGAGGGAATTGTTGGTTTAGGTGCTAAAACAAATCCTTTTTTTAATCAGAAAACTACCGTTTTTACGCAAGTATTAGCAGGAGCTGCTGGTGGTGGAGATATTAGTACTGGTCAGGGTTTGATTGTAAAACCAAGTGCAGGGTTTGATTACCAATTAAACAACACCATAAGTCTTAGAGCGGCTGCGGGTTATGTAAAAGCCAAAGGAGGAGATTTAAATAGCTCTTTTGTAAATTTCGGAATAAAATATAATCTGTCCTTTTTAAAAATGAATTGATAAAAAAAGCCTATTTTTAATGAATAAAACCCCTTACTAATGAAGAATAAAATAATTCCTTGGTTTATTTCTTTACTTTTTGCACCTATTTTAACGCTCAATTGCCAAGACATTCACATCATCCCAAAACCTCAAGATTTTTCTTTTGGCAAGGGCACGATTGTTATTGATGAAAACACGCTTATTATCAACACAGCAGAAAGTAGTGCATCCGCAGCAATAGCGCAAAACTTTTTTAAAAACAACTACGATTTCATCTTACAATCAACGGAATTTCAAAGCTTAAAAAAGAACGCTATCCATTTTAAAAAGGATGAAAATATTGCTGATGAAGGCTATGAACTATCCATTGCTGATGAGGGAATTACCATTTGTGCTTTAGATGAAAAAGGCTTCTTTTATGCAGTGCAAAGTTTAATTCAGTATTGTGCTTCCAACGCTTACTTTTCTAAATATGAAAAAACCTTAAAAGTAAAAGAAGTTACCATTAAAGATGCACCCAGATTTCAATGGCGCGCTTTTATGTTAGATGAAGCCCGACATTTTAAAGGCATGGAACAAGTAAAAATGTTGTTAGATGAAATGGCCTTATTAAAAATGAATGTTTTTCATTGGCATTTAGTAGATGATCAAGGTTGGCGCATTGAGATTAAAAAATACCCAAAACTTACCCAAATTGGTTCTAAAAGAAAAAGCACTCAAATTGGCCCTTTAGAATGGGAGAGCCCTATTCAGTCTGCGGAACCGCATGAAGGTTTTTATACACAAAATCAGATCAAAGAAATTATAAAATATGCTGCTGAAAGACATATTACTATTGTGCCAGAAATAGAAATGCCTGGCCATTCATCTGCCGCAATTGCAGCATATTCTTGGCTCGGAACTTCAAAAGAAGAAATTGAAGTACCTATTAGATTTGGTGTTGGCAAAGATGTATATGATGTTTCTAACCCTAAAGTAATTCAGTTTTTAACGGATGTATTAGATGAAGTGATGGCACTTTTCCCATCCGAAGTACTTCATATTGGTGGCGATGAAGTAAAATACAATCATTGGAAAAATTCTACTGTGGTAAACGCCTATATGGCTGAAAAAAAATTAAAAACTCCCGCAGATTTGCAAGTGTATTTCACCAATAACATGTCTAATTATTTAAAGGATAAAGGCAAAAGAATGATGGGTTGGAACGAAATTATGGGGCATAACTTGCATTTTTATCAGGATAAAAAAGACACCGAAACGACACAAAAATTGGCACAAGAAACCATTGTCCATTTTTGGAAAGGAGATGATACCTTGCTAACAACCGCAGCAAGTAATGGCTATGAAATTGTAAACTCGCTGCACAATTATACCTATTTAGATTATACCTATAAAGTACTGCCCTTATCTAAAGCCTATGCTTTTGACCCAATTCCGGAAAAATTAGACCCAAAATATCACGATAAAATTATTGGTTTAGGTGCGCAAATGTGGGGAGAATGGATTCCGACAAACGGAGAAATGCATTTTAAAGTTTTTCCAAGAATTGCAGCCTATGCAGAAATTGGCTGGACCAAAAAAGAACACAAAAACTTCGCAGCTTTTACAGCGGCTTTAAAACACTTGCAAAAAAGATGGACCGCCAAAGGTATTTATTTTGCTTCGGATGAATTTGTAGAAAAAAAGAACTAATATAATGACAGAAATTATATCAATTGCTCCGGGTAGAACCTGTTTATTTGGCGATCATCAAGATTACTTGGGATTGCCAATTATTGCCTGCGCAATTAACAGACATATTACGTTAAAAGCCATCAAAAATACGACTAACACTTTTGAAATTGATTTGCCAGACATCCATCAAAAAAGAACAATTAACATTTTTGACGCACATGAAATCCTTGAAAAAGAAGATTTTATCATTGCTGCTTTACGCGTTTTAAAAAGATATCATTGTGTACCCACTTGCGGATATGATATCGTTATTACTGGTACAATTCCAATAAACGCAGGTACGTCTAGTTCATCGGCTTTAACTGTTTCTTGGATTCAGTTTTTAGTAAAAGCATTCGGACCTTCTAATTTATCAACTCCAGAAAACCTTTCTCAATTAGCACATGAGGCAGAAGTGTTAGAATTTAAGGCTCCCGGAGGAAAAATGGATCATTATAGTATTGGTTTAGGAAACATTATTTACTTAGAAACAGGTACTCATTTTTCGTATCAAGTGTTACAAAAACCATTGTCCGGCTTAATTATGGCAGAATCTGGGGTGCCTAAAGAAACATTGAACCTATTAAAAAGACTAAAAGAAAATTCTTGGAAAGCCATCCATGAAGTAGCAAAAAATGTAAAAAACTTTGAACTTGAAAAGGCTAAAATTGAAGATGTAGAACTGTATCTTTCTTTTTTAACGGATGATTTAAAACCCTATTTTGAAGCTGCAATAGGTAATTTTGATGTGACAAAAAAAGCGCTTTTAGAATTTAAAAAGTCGGAATTAAATTTGGTTGAGATTGGCAATTTAATGAATCAACATCATCATTATTTAAAAGACCTTTTAAAAATTACGGTTCCTAAAATTGATGCCATGATTGACGCTGCCTTAGATGCGGGTGCTTATGGAGCTAAAATTGTGGGTTCTGGTGGTGGTGGAAGTATTGCTGCTTTAGCACCCAAAAATAAAGAACAAAAAATTATAGACGCTATTTTAAAAGCAGGCGCTAAAGATGCCTATGCGGTTGCGGTTGATAAAGGCGCACACATATTATAAACAACTATGTAAACAAAAACCATGAACGATACCTTAGTGATTTTAGCTGGTGGAATGTCTTCTAGAATGAAGAATCCACCTTCTTCGAATTCTATATCTAAAGAAGTAGAAGACCAAGCCAATGTTCGAAGTAAAAGTTTAATAAGTGTTGGTAATGAAGGCAGGCCTCTAATGGATTACCTTTTATACAATGCTAAACAAGCAGGTTACAAAAATATTTATATTGTTATTAATGAAAAAGGTGGTTTGTTTAAAGAGTTTTATGGTAAAAAAACGGCAAATAATATTTTTAACGGTTTACATATTTCTTTTGCAATACAATACATTCCTATAGATAGAGTAAAACCTTTTGGCACTGCTGATGCTGTTTTTCAAGCAGTAGAACAATTTAAAGAGCTACAATCTAAACAATTTACAGTTTGTAATAGCGATAATTTATATTCAGAAAAGGCACTAAAAGCACTTAGAGAAACACCAAATGCAAATGCTTTTATTAGTTATGATAGAGATGGCTTGGCGTTTTCTGAAGATAAAATTTTAAGTTTTGCTGTTGTTAGTTTGGAAGCGAATACGTATCTGAAAAATATTATTGAAAAACCATCCATAGAAATTGCAAATAGCTATAAAGATCCTTTTGGAAAAATTAGAGTAAGCATGAATATTTTTAAGTTAGACGGAAAGATGATGTATTCGTATTTAAAAAACTGCCCTATTCATCCTATAAGAAATGAAAAAGAATTGCCTACCGCTATTTTAAACATGGCTAACGAACATACGAATGCAATGTTCGCTATTCCGTTTTCTGAGCACGTACCCGATTTAACGGCAAAAGATGATATTATTCTTATTAAAGCGTATTTAAAAGAACACTATCCTACCGTATTAAATTGGGATTTTTAATTGTATTACACAACTAATTGAAAGCATAAAATGTCTTAAATTGATTTATAAGCAAATTGCTTAATTTATCGTTAATTATAAAAATAAATGGAAATTTTTGTTCTAGTACAGTTTATTTATATTACATTTAGGTATTATTATTAACCCCCTAATTCCCCCGATTATGGACACTACAAACATCAAAAGAATTTCGATTCTATTAGTTACGTCTCTTCTCCTATTTTTTTCTGGCAAACATTTAATGATTATTAGCGATGTAAATACGCTATTTGATGGCCTAATGGTCATGTTATTTTTCTTATCAGTATTTCCTTTTATTAGTCTTGCTGCTGTGTATTTCTTTAAATTATTTAAGAGTTTAACACATATAAAACAATTTTAGTTTTACAACGATTCATTTTTTTTACATAATTATAATAATCCCTAAATCCCCCCGATCATGGACTCTAAAAACATCAAAAGAATTTCGATTCTATTAATTACAGCTCTTATTCTAATTTTTTCTGGCAAACATTTAATGATTATTAGCGAAGTCAATACGCTGTATGATGGCCTAATGGTTATGTTATTTTTC
>JANQTQ010000237.1:10183-11213 GCA_030731625.1 Polaribacter sp.
GTATAGATATTACAATAAAAGTTACTTTTAATCTAAAAAAAATCTTTCTTATTTTAGTTAAACTCGTTATTATTTAGCTATTTTAATGCAGTCCGATTAAATTTGTAGTTTCAAATTTAATCGGACTTGTTTTGTATAAGATTAGCTGCGTTGTTTAAGCATCTAAGGTAGCAAATACAAACCGAATAGAAGATCTGCAATGATTTTAGTAAGTAAGCAATAAAGTATATGAAGTGTTGTATGCTGGCTTTTTTATTCAATTAGTTTTTCTAAATGTCTTTCTACTTTCATTTCTAAACTTACGAATTCCCCTTTGTAAAAAACACTATTTATAATCCATGGAATTGGCATTTTTCGACCATCTTCTTGAGATTTAATAGGATTAATTTCTATAGGAATATTTTTCTTTTTTGCGTATGCTCTCAATAACTTATTCGTATAAAATTCTGTAAACGGACAAGTATTCGAATAGTATGCTGTAATACCTTTGTTATTCGGACATTTTCCTGATTTTGCGCTTTCCATAAATTTTGGAAATTCAGCGTTTGAATTAATTTTTAATCCCCAAAGTTTAAAATTAGGTTTTGCCTCGTCAATAATTTCAAATCCTTGATATTTCAGAAATTTAGGGTCAGTCATAAAAGGTCTTTTCTTATCACTAGAAACTGCAATAATTCCATCCATTCCTTTTGAGTCGGCTACACATTGTTCTAATAACTTTTTTCCGTATCCTTTTCCTTTAAATTGTCCCGAAACCCAAAAGCAATTTATCACCATAAAATTCTTTCCTTTTAATGGAAGCCAAGAACTTTCTATTGGCACATATTCTATAAATACTTTTCCTCGAACATCAACTTTTTGGAAATTGTAGCCATTTTTAAATTCTTTTTTTAGCCATTCTTTTTTCTTTTCATATCCATTTGCACATTTTTTGTCACTTATGGCACAACAAATATGTTCATCTTGAATATTCTTATCATTGTTGTCCGATAAAAGTAAATAAAAAAGAAGCCAAAAAGATGGCTTCTTT
>JANQTQ010000238.1 GCA_030731625.1 Polaribacter sp.
GGTACAAAAGTTACATCACCTTGAAAATTCTTTTCTACACCTGCAATAATTTTTAATAAAGTTGATTTACCAGATCCATTTAAACCTAGAATACCAATTTTTGCTCCGTAAAAAAAACTTAAATAAATATCTTTTAAAACCTGCTTTCCTGTAGATTGATAAGTTTTAGACAACTTATTCATTGAAAAGATTACTTTCTTATCATCACTCATTATATGTATATTATAAATTTATTATTTTAATTGTAGTTAAAAACCGAACTATTAATTTTAATTTAAGTTTTAAAATTTAAATTAAAATTAGTTTAAACTCTACCTTTTAATGCGTTGAATACCCAAGCAATACAGAAAAAACCAATTCCTACCGTAGCAAAACCCCAACCTGCAACATCATTGTATCTATAAGCGCCCATTAATATTAAAACTACTCCCATTATTAGCATTAAAAGAGTTGCCCAACCAAGGACAGTGTTTTTATTCATTCCCATTTTTCTTAATTTGTTAGTTTGATGGCAAATATCGACAATTATTTAATCATTCAAAATAAAGATTTAGGAAATAAAAAATCCTACGTTTCCATAGGATTTAAAGTAATTTATTACTGTCTTCTCATTCCACCGCCATTCGATCTCGAACCTTGTCTACTTGAAGTATCTGGTTTCTTAGGCTTCAAACTTTCTTTCTTTTTATTTTGATATTTTAACCATTTCTTTTGTTGCTTTTCTGATAAAATAGATTCTAAAGTTAGGTTTAACTCTTTTTCATTTTCATCTATATTTTCTCTTATCGGACGAACTACTTCTTCAACTTGTTCTCTCATTCCTTCTTTATTTTCGCTTTCATTTACATTAAAAGACGAATTTACAACCACCTCTAAATCAGATAGTTTTCCAGAATTTAAAAACGAAATTTCTTTAATTTTAAAATTATAATTCTTTAAAGCCTTACTCACTAAAGCTTCCTTAGTTTCGTCTTTAAGTTTTAATTTTTTTAATATTTCTTCAATATCATAATAAAAAATTCCTGCAACATCACTAGCACTAAATTTCTTTATTTTTTGCTCTTCATTTGATTCTGATTCTTGGCCTTGAGATCTTCTTCCACCACCATTACCGCCTCCTGGAGGTTGTGCATAAAAAGGAATGTTTAGCAATAGTAGTAGTATAAAAAATATTTTTTTCATCATTAATCTTATTTTCGAGGTTACTTCTATTTAGATGCAACTATTCTAAAAAACTTGTTCTTTTATATGTATTTAAAAATCATTAAAGATTAGCAGCCAATCTTGCTCCTTGGTTTATAGCTCTTTTTGCATCTAATTCTGAAGCAAAATCTGCGCCACCAATAACATGAACATTTTTACCTGCATCCAACAACGGTTGATATAGATCTTTTAATGGCGTTTGACCAGCGCAAATAATTACATTATCAACTTTTAAAATTTTAGCTTCACCATTTTGAGTATAATGCAAACCTTGATTGTCTATTTTTGTGTAAGAAACTTCACCAATAAATTGTACGTTTTTCTTTTTTAAAGTTGATCGATGAATCCAACCTGTTGTTTTACCAAGATTTTCTCCAAATTTTCCTTTACTTCTTTTAAACATAAAAATTTCTCTTGGTGATGGATGAATTTCTGATTTCATACCTTCAATTCCGCTTCTAGATTTTAAGGTTTTATCAATTCCCCATTCTTTTAACCAAACATCAATATTTAAAGAAGTAGATTCACCTTCATGCGCTAAATATTCTGAAACATCAAAACCAATTCCGCCTGCACCAATTACAGCAACACGTTTTCCTACAGGTTTTTTATGTTTTAAAACATCAATATAGTTTAATACTTTAGGGTTTTCAATTCCTTCAATTTTGGGATTTCTTGGCGAAATTCCTGTTGCAATTACAATTTCATCAAAATCTGATTTTAATAAGTCATCCGCAGAAACTCTTGTATTTAGTTTTAAAACAACCTTATGAAGTTCAATTTGCTTGTTAAAATAGCGAATCGTTTCATAAAATTCTTCTTTACCAGGAATTTGTTTCGCAATATTAAACTGACCACCAATTGCTGCATCAGCATCAAACAAAGTAACAGAATGACCTCTTTGTGCCGCAATTGTTGCTGCTGCTAATCCTGCAGGACCTGCGCCAATTACCGCCACTTTTTTCTTGTTTTCTGTTGGATTATAATTCAGTTCTGTTTCATGACAAGCTCTAGGATTTACCAAACAACTTGCCACTTTTCTTTGAAAAACATGATCTAAACAAGCCTGATTACAACCAATACATGTATTTATTTCATCACTTTTATCGGCTTTAGCTTTATTAACCCATTCTGGATCTGCTAAAAACGGACGCGCCATAGAAATCATATCTGCGTCGCCGTCTGCTAATATTTTCTCCGCCGTTTCTGGCATATTTATTCTGTTGGAAGTAATTAAAGGAATCTTAATTTCTTCTTTCATTTTTTTTGTAACCCAAGTAAATGCTGCTCTAGGAACTGATGTTGCAATCGTAGGAATTCTAGCTTCGTGCCATCCAATTCCTGTATTAATAATAGTAGCACCTGCTTTTTCTATTTCTTTACCAAGCTGTACAATTTCTTCCCAAGAACTTCCTCCTTCAACCAAATCTAACATTGACAATCTGTAAATAATAATAAAATTATGGCCAATTGCTTCTCTAGTTTGTTTTACTAATTCAATTGGTAATCGCATTCTATTTGCATAATCGCCACCATAATTATCTGTTCTTTTATTGGTTCTTTTTGCGATAAATTGATTGATTAAATACCCTTCCGAACCCATAATTTCTACTCCGTCATAACCCGCTAATTGAGCTAACTCTGCAGAATTTACAAAATCACGAATTGTTCTCTTAATACCAGATTGTGTTAGTTTAAATGGTTTAAAAGGGGTTATTGGCGATTTTATTTTAGATGGTGCTACACTAAAAGGATGATACCCATAACGACCAGAATGTAATATTTGCATACAAATCTTACCGCCTTCTTTATGAACTGCTTGGGTTATTTTTTGATGATGAATTGCATGTTTTTCTGTAGACATTCTTGCGGCAAAAGGTCCTGTCCAACCTTGAATATTTGGCGAAATTCCTCCTGTAACAATTAAACCCACGCCACCTTTTGCTCTTTCTGCGTAATAGGCTGCAATTTTATCTATTCCATTTTTCTCTTCCTCTAAACCTGTATGCATAGAACCCATTAAAATTCTATTTTTTAAAGTTGTAAATCCTAAATCTAATGGCTCAAAAATATGTTTGTACTTCATCTGTATTTTATTAAATTTATTATGCACGCATAACACTTTGCAATATATGTTTATTTTCTGAAATGAAAAAGCCCCAAAAAAATGATTTTTTTGAGGCTTAAAAGAATAAATAATCTAGTTTTACATGGGAACTTCAATCAATAATAATTGGGAATTTTGTGTTGTTTTAATTTGAAAAACATCTATTTCAGAAACACCAAGTGCATCTCTTGTTTTTAATATTGTTTCATCAATTGTAAATTCGCCAGATATATTTACTACATAAACACCATGATTTTTTGATTTTAATTTATAATCAAAAGTGCTATTTTCAACTAAATCGATTCTAGAAATTTGTGCATCTTGATGAATTTTTAAACTTTCTTTAGCATCAGAATTAAAAGAGCTTACCAAAATTTGTAATGTATTTTGTCTCGCTTTTTCATCAAATTCTTTTTGGTCGTATCTTGGGGTAACTTCATTTTTTTCTGGAAGTATCCAAATTTGAAATAAACTTAAATTATCATGAGCAGAACCATTTATTTCTGAATGATACACACCTGTTCCTGCAGACATCACTTGAACTTCACCCGGCAAAACTGGAATCCAATCGTTTGCCATATTATCTTTATGTTTTAAAACACCCTTTAACGGAATTGTAATAATTTCCATATTTTTATGAGGATGTGTTCCAAAACCCATACTTGGCGAAATTAAATCGTCGTTTAAAACTCTTAATGCTCCGAATTGTAACCGTTTTGGATCATAAAAATTTGCAAAACTAAATGAAAAATTTGCTTTTAGCCAGCCATGATCTGCCCTACCTCTTGTTGCTTCTGTATGAATTATTTTTTTCATAATTATCTTATTTTGTCTAACAAATTACTAAGAATAGCTGCTTCATCATCTGTTAAATTATCTAAAATAGAAATATCATTAACCTCATCTATTTTTGTTAATAGTTGCAAACCTAGTTCAGAAATTTTAACATAAACCACCCTTCTATCATGTTCACAACGTTCTCTTTCTATAAAATTTTTATCGCATAACTTATCCATTAAACGTGTTGCATTAGGCGCTCTTTCTATCATTCTATCTTTTACAATTTGCACCTTAATTTTATCTTTTGCTCCACGTAAAATTCTTAAAATATTAAATTGTTGAGGGGAAATTCCATAAGGTTTAAAAAACTCATTTTCCGTACTACTTAGCCAATTTGCAGTATATTTTATATTTATTAATGCTTTTACTTTATTGTTTATAAATGTTGACTTTATGTCTTTAGAAATGTCTCCCATTGTAATTCGGTATTCAGTTTTCAGTTGCGGTTTTCAGTACCAGTATTGAGTATTAAAAATTATGCTCTTAATTTTAAATCTTGCATTATTTTGTTAAATTCTTCTGTAGTTGGTGTTAGATACACTTTATCATCTACAATTAAGGTTGGATATTTTACAACGCCTCCATACAATTCTTTACTATGTTCTCTTGCTGCTGCGTCTTTGGAAACATCTTTATAAACATAAGGTTCATCAGTTGAATTTAAAAAATTTTTAAAAGCAACAGTATATGCATGACCTTGTTTACCGTACAAAACTATTTTCATTTCTATTGATTTACTGCTTTTTCAAATTCGTTTACTTTCACTTTTAATGAAGCTAATAATTCTTCATTTATAAGTGTATCCTCTTTAAAATTATCGTAAAAATTTGGTAAAGAATACGTGACAATTTCTTTTGCTCCTTGCCTTGGAAATCTTTGAGCTGCAGCAGATAACACAAACTGACCTCCCATAGCGCCAGGTGAAGTTGCCATTAATAAAACTGGTTTATCTCTAAAAACTTTTACTTCTATTCTAGAACTCCAATCAAAAATATTCTTAAAAGCTGCCGCATATGTTCCGTTATGTTCTGCTAACGACAGAATAAAACCATCATAATTATCTAACAAAGCCGTAAACTTTTTTACATCTTCAGGGAATCCGTTTTGTTCTTCATCTGTGCTGTAAACAGGAATCGAAAAATCTTTTAAATCAAGCACATCAAATGCTGTTTTTTCTAAATTTTGGGCAGCAAATGTTGCTAATTTTTTATTGATTGATGTTGAACTTGTACTTCCTGCAAATGCTAATATTTTTTTCATAATCTAAAACTTGTTTATTCGTTTAATTGTTTAAGAGTTGAATCATAAAAATCTTAACTTAAATTTATTCATAATCCAACTGTAAACTGTTACTGTTACTTTATTGAATACTACTTCGTATTTCCGTTTCTCCTTTTACCATTTTTGCAACCGGACATTTGCCTGCAATTTCTAATAATTTTGTTTTTTGAGCTTCGGATAGGTCGTTTTCAAAAGAAATATCTTCTGTTAGCCATTTTTTCAAACCTTTGGATGTTGATTCTTGTTGTTGAGTTACGTTTACGGTAATTTTACCAACATCCCAACCTTTTCTGGCTGCATACATACGTAAAGTAATTGATACACAACCGCCAATTGCAGTTAACAAATATTCTACCGGAGTTGGACCATTATCATCGCCACCAGAAGCAACGGGTTCATCTATTGTTAAAAAATGATTTCTTGTTTTTACTTCTGCTACGTAATTTTTATTCGATAAAACTACCAGAGCACTTTGTGTTTTAGACATTATTGATTTTTTTAGCTGTGATATATGATGTAATTAGTAAAACCATGGCTAAAATAGCTCCTGCTTGTTCGCCGTCTCCTATCATAAAATGTGCAAAAAAAGCAAAAATAAACGCGAAGAAAAAACCGGCGTACGCCCATTCTTTTATGATTTTATTTTTCACAAACCAAATAGCAACGATACCCAAAATTTTAGCAATTGCATACGGATAAATAATATACGTTGGATACCCAAAAGCGGTAAACATTTCTGCAACTTCTGCATGATTAAAAAAGTACATTCCTGCAGAAAAAAGCATTAATAAAGTTAGAAGTGCTGTAGCTATGTAATAAATAATTTTTGTTGTTTTCATTTTAAATATTTCTAAATCCTGAGCAAATTTACGAAATATAAATTTATTTACCAAGGAAAATATATCCAAGGAAATATTTTTAATTTAAACTATTGATAAAACATCATTTTTCTTAAAATAAATTTTAAATCTAGTTCAAAAGCCTAGCCTTGATTGAATGGCCTGTTTGAGCTCTTTTATGCCTTTTTTGGCATGAAAAGCGAGTAATGAAAGCAGGAAATAGCTACAAAAACTATTGCTTATTTATTGTCGATACATCAATATTATATTTCTACTAACTTATGCAATTGTACATATTGTAATAATAAAATTGTTCTAACATCAATAATTTCTTGGTTTTCTATCATTTTTAAAGCATCCACAAAAAGTGTTTCTAGTACTTCTATTTCTTCATTTTCTGAAGCCAAACCGCCACCTTTATCAACTTTATCTTGCTCATTATATGCAGCAATAAATAAATGTGTTTGCTCTTTCATTAAACCCGGAGATAAAAAAACAGTAGCAATTTTTTTTATATTTTTTACTTTATAACCAACTTCTTCTTCTGTTTCTCTAATAGCACTATTTTCTGGAGATTCGTTTTGGTCGATTGCGCCACCAACAACTTCTGTTAAAAACCCGTTATGAACACCTGCAATATAAACAGGCATTCTAAATTGTTTTGATAAAATTACCTTTTTGCTAGCGGGGTTGTATAATAGAATAGCTACTCCGTCATTTTTACCAAATACTTCATGTGTTAGATTTTTAGTTGTTCCGTTTTTAAACGTAAAATCGAAATTAATTTGTTCTAAAGTTCCCCAAAAATTTGAAATTATTTTGGTTGTTACATTACTAATTTTCTCATTAATTTTCATTCTTATTTTTTTATGTGGCATAAAGCAACCGATAATCGCCTCAATTTTAAAGAAGCAATTTCGTTATTTTTTTTATTTTTAAGAAACTATATTTTATTTAATATCCCCATTAAACTTTTTTTGTTAATCAGTATCTAAGTAATTGTTTATTATATTAATTTATGATGAATTTCTAACTATTTTTGGAAAAACATTTTATCCTAGATTTTAATTAGCATGTTAAAAAATACTTTTTTTTATTACTTCATATTTTTAATAAGTTTTTTTACTTTTCAAAATACAAACGCTCAATTGAGCAAAAAACATTATTTGCCGCCATTAACCTATGCTGAATTTGGAAATGCAAATCCAGAAAATCAATATTTTTATATTTCTACACCAAGCACTAACAATGTAAGTTTTACAATTAAACAAATTGGCCAACCAACCGCTAGCGATATAAAAGGAACTGTATCTAATACCAACTCTCAAGAACTATTTATTGGCACTGGTGACAGCCAACTTTTTGTAGATTCAAATACCACAAGCGTTGTTCACAAAAATAAAGGTTTTATTATTGAAGCCTCTGATGTTATTTATGTATCTGTTAGAGTTTTAGCTGGTGGGGGTTCGCAAGCTGGAGCATTGGTTAGCAAAGGGTTATCTGCTTTAGGCACCACTTTTAGAGCAGGAATGTTTACCAATGAAAACCCTCAAGATAATTACTTAAACTTTATTTCTGTGATGGCTACAGAAGATAACACATTCGTGAATTTTGATGATTTGCCTTCTGGAATTTCAATTAAAAACTATTCAGGTACTTTACCAATTTCAAACATTATTTTAAATGAAGGTGAAAGTTATATTGTTGCCACAAATGCTTCAGAAAACACTACGAATAGAGATGCTTTAATTGGCACTTTAATTACCTCAGACAAACCAATTGTTGTAAATACCGGTTCTGCAAACGGTAGTTTTCATAATGGTGGTGGTAGGGATTATGGAATAGATCAAATTGTAGGTTTAGATAAAGTTGGTAAAGAATATATTTTTGTGAAAGGTGATGGAAATGATGGCTGGGAAAATGTTTTAATTGTTGCTCATGAAGACAACACAGAGGTTAGACTAAATGGTAGCAATACCATTTATACAACTTTAAATGCTGGTGAGTTTACATTAATTGAAGGCAATAATTTTAGTACTAATAGTAATTTATACGTTCAAACAACTAAAGATGTTTTTGCTTATCAAGGAATTGGAGCAAATACAAGTGAAGCGAATCAAGGTATGTTTTTCGTACCGCCGTTAAGTTGTGAAAACAGAGGTAAAGTAGATAATATACCAAGTATCGAAAAAATTGGAAGCGTTACGTTTGTTGGTGGAATTACAATTGTTACAAATACAGATGCTTCAGTAAAAATAAATGGACAGCCTATTACTTCATTTTCATCAATCGGACCAAAAACAGTTACTGGAAACACGGGCTACGTTACTTACAAAATTACCAATCTTACTGGAAATGTAGCGGTAGAAAGTAGTGGCGAATTATATTGTGCTTATTTTAATCAAAATGGCGCAGCAACTTCTGGTAGTTTTTATTCTGGTTTTCCTTCTGCTCCAGAAATTAATTTTGTTGCAACAGTTTCTACATTGGGGAACTGTATTCCAAATGTAACTTTAGAAGCTGCAAACACAGAACTTTTTGATGAGTTTGAATGGTTTTTTGAC
This sequence comes from Polaribacter sp., assembly GCA_030731625.1. Taxonomy (GTDB): domain Bacteria; phylum Bacteroidota; class Bacteroidia; order Flavobacteriales; family Flavobacteriaceae; genus Polaribacter. Next base: position 8,835 of record JANQTQ010000238.1, read on the forward strand.
GATGAAACTGGTGGTGGTTTTGTTTCTACAGGGAACATAAATCCAACTTTTACTCCTAAAATACCAGGAAGATATCAACTTGTTGGAAAAATAATATGTTCTGGATCAACTTTCAAATCGGCAGAAATTCCTGTAAGTATTTGTCCTGATGATTTTGATGGCGATTTAATTATAGACAATTTAGATGTTGATATTGATAATGATGGAATTTTAAATTGTGATGAATCTATTGGTAACGCAACGTTAAATTTATCAGACATCAATAATCCTGAAATAATTTTTGCAGATACTACAAGTTCTGCAACATTTACAACTGCGACCTATACAACTACCGAAACAAGCAATTCTTTTACGGGTACTAATCTTGGTGATTTTGTATCAATTATAAATCCTGCATCAGATTCAAAACTTCATTACGAAATTAAATTCAATCAAAATGTCAACTTTAAATTTACTCAAAATAAAGCAGTTGACCATATAGCTGTAGCTGGTGAATATTTTATCCTAAAAATTGGTCCAAATTCAAAAAATATTACACTTTTAGATCCTGATGATCAACTTTTAATTGACACAAATTTTGATGAAGAATTTGAAGATGGGATTACACAGATTTCTGCATCAGAAATTTGGTTTCAATATAAAGCTAATACTACAGGAGCGGCAAGTACTTTTGAGTTTTTAGCAAATCAAGTAGATCAATTCGATTTTAAACATCAATCTTTTGGAATCGCAACAACCTCAACATTTAATGGAAACATTCAACTTACTTGTTTTTCTTTGGATTCTGATGGTGATGGAATTGAAAATATGTTTGATGTAGATTCAGATAATGATGGAATTCCGGATATTTCAGAAGCTTCTTCTCCTCAAATAATTCTGTCAAATATTGATGTAAATCAAGATGGTTTAGATGATGTTTTTAACGGAATTATCACAAACATTGACACCGATAATGACGGAGTTCCTAATTATTTAGACGTAGATTCTGACAACGACGGAATTTTTGATTTAGTTGAAGCTGGTCATTCAGAAATTGACGCTAATAATGATGGAATTATAGACAACGCAAACGCAACTTCTGTAGGATTTAACGGTTTAGTTGATGCTTTAGAAACATCCGCAGATAATGGAATTTTATCTTATACAATTGCTGATACTGATGCAGATACTATTTTAAATTTCTTAGAATTAGACTCTGATAATGACGCTTGTTTTGACACTAAAGAAGCTGGTTTCACAGATACTAATGCTAATGGAATTATTGATTCAAGTCCTTTTTTAGTAAGTGCAAACGGAAAAATGCTGAATACATCCGATGGCTACACAACACCAAATTTAGATTATGTAACAAGTGCACCAATTGTAATTACAAAATTTGAAGATGTAGTTTTTTGTGAAGATGCTACAGATATTATTACAATAGAAACTACTGCAGATAGCTTTCAATGGTATGTTTCTACTGATGGTTCTACTTGGAACGCCATTTCAAATGACGCAATTTATAGCGACAGCACAACTAATTCTCTAAAAGTTACAAACACTCCTTTAACTTATAATAACAATAGATACAGAGTTGTACTAAATAGAACCGGTAATGCGTGTAGTATAACATCAGAAATAATAAGCTTAACGGTAAACCCGAAACCAACGGTTACAGCTGTTGTAAACTTAAAACAATGTGATGACGATTTAGACAGAATTTCTACTGTAAATCTTACGGAAGCTGAAATAAGTATTTCATCAAATTATACAAATGAAACTTTTACTTATTTTGAAACAGAAGCGAATGCAATTGCCGGAACGCCAGAAGTTGCAGACAAATTACGTTATCCTGTAAATCAAAATGGAGAAGCTTGGGTTAGAACAATTTCTACTGAAGGATGCTACAATATCTCTAAAATTAATTTAGAAGTTGAAGCTTCTGCGGATGTGGTTTACAACAGAGAATTCCCAGAAGTTTGTGATGATTTTCTTCAAACTGATGGGACAAACGGCGCATTAAACGACGATACAGACGGAATAACTAATTTTGATTTTAGCGACGCTGAATCAGAAATTTTAGAATTCTTTCCCGTTCTTTTAAGACCAGATTTAGAAGTTTCATATTACGAAACTAAAGATGATAGAACTGCTGTTATCAATAAAATATCAGACATTTCTAATTACAGAAACATTGGTTATCCGTCAAATATAACGAGACAAACAATTTATTTTAAAATCACAAATAAAAACAACAATGATTGTAGCGGTACAGGAGAATTATATTTAAAAACAAATTCTGTTCCAACAGCAAACTCTGTTGACTATTTAGAATTATGTGACAATGCAGATGATGGAGACCCAACAAACGGAATTGCTCAAACTTTTGATTTAG
>JANQTQ010000239.1:0-9046 GCA_030731625.1 Polaribacter sp.
AATTCTAAGGCTTTTAAATCTACAATATTTTTGATGGTGGGTATTGCCAAATGGCCTCTAGCTTCTGCTAAAAGTGATACATAATATCCTTTAGATTGATACGAATAATCTTTGCAGAGGTTAAAAATTCGGGCTTTTTTAAGCAATGAATATTTAGGGTTGGTTAAATACTCTTGCGAAGAGATAATGTTAATATTTTCTATAGAAAAGTTCCATTTTTCTACTTGATTTACAATAACTTATTTATTCATTTTTAAAGTTAAAAACGGGTTTAGATAATAACAAAATTATAGCAATTTTGGGTGTGTTTTACAAGGCATATAAAATATATTTTTTGTAAAAATTGCACAATTTCTGATGAAACTCTAAGGTACAAAAAAAAGCATCAACTTATAAATTGATGCTTCTTTAAAATTATATGATTATTTACTTAAAACTGATACCTGTTTATTGATAACTGAAAACTGAAACTGCCAACTGAGACTTAAAACTGATACCTGTTTATTGATAACTGAAAAATGAAACCGCCAACTGAGACTGAAAACAGATACTAAAAACTGAAAACTACAAAAACACTCTCCAACCATAAGGATCTTCTACCTTATTGGTTTGAATGTCTGTAATTTTTTTCTTTAGTTGAGCCGCAAACGGATTTTCTAATTCTGGTAAATCATAATCTTTTTCTTGATACCCAAAACCAGCAATTGGCGATATAACAGCAGCTGTACCAGCGCCAAACATCTCTTTTAAATCTCCATTTTTAGCAGCTTCTACCACTTCGCCAACAGAAATTTTTCTAACTTCTGTTTTAATTCCAGCGTCTTCGGCAATTTGTAAAATACTTTTACGTGTAATTCCGTCTAAAATTCGGTCGCTTGTAGGGCTTGTAATTAACGTGTCGTTAATACGTACAAAAATATTCATAGCACCCGCTTCTTCAATAAATTGATGCGAGTTATCATCCGTCCAAACAACTTGATTGTATCCTTTTTCAATAGCTAATTGTGTAGGGTAAAATTGCCCAGCATAATTACCACCAGCTTTTGCAAAACCTACACCGCCATTGGCAGCACGAGCATATTTTTCTTCAATTAAAACTTTTACTTTACCAGCAAAATAAGCACCAGACGGAGCCGTACAAATAACAAATTTATAAGCATCTGCTGGTGATGCATGAAAACCATTACCAGTAGCAAACATAAAAGGTCTAATGTATAAAGAACTCCCTTCGTTTGTAGGAATCCAATCATTATCAACTTCTAATAAAGCTTTTAAACCATCCATAAAAATAGCTTCAGGAATTTGAGGAATCACCAAACGTTCTGCAGATTTGTTTAAACGAATACAGTTGTCTAAAGGTCTAAAAAGCATTGTTTTACCAGCTGCGTCTTTATAGGCTTTCATCCCTTCAAAAATAGATTGTCCGTAATGAAAAATCTTTGCAGAAGGATCTAATGTTATTGGCGAATAAGGTTTGATAACAGGTGTTTGCCATGCGCCATTTTTAAAATCACACTCTAACATATGGTCAGAAAATACGCTACCAAAAGGCAAGTTGTTAAAATCTACCGAGTCTATCTTCGATTTTTCTATTCGTTGAATTTCTATATGAGACTTCATTCTTTTTTTTGATTGTTTTATAAAACAAATGTACATAATTTATTTATCTGATGGGTAAGAGCAAGTTCAATTTTCTTACATTTGTAATATTCGCAAAAAAATATTTAGAGGATGAAAAATATGATTAAATTTTGTGCAATCGCACTTTTAGTGTTTGCAAGTTGTAAAAAAGTAAATTCAGAAAAAGAAACCACTCAAGAAGAGCAACAAGAAATTGTGGCTTTTGATTCTTTTGGAGATAAAATAACAAACGAAGCGGCAATTCCAGCTGGCCAGATGTTAGCCAAATACAATAATTTAAAGGTTGGCGATACCCTTAATATAAAATTTGCATCAACAATTAAAGAAGTATGTTCTAAAAAAGGATGTTGGATGAAACTCCCTTTAAACGGCACAGAAGAAGCAATGATTACGTTTAAAGACTATGGTTTTTTTATGCCTTTAGACGCTAAAGACAACGAAGTTATTGTAGCAGGTAAGGCTTTTATAAAAGAAACTACTGTGGCAGAATTGCAACATTATGCAGAAGACGCAGGAAAATCGAAAGAAGAAATAGCACAAATTACGGCTCCAAAAAGAGAATATGCTTTTGAAGCAAATGGTGTGTTAATGAAAAAATAATGAAACATTTTCTTCAAGTAATATTGGTTTTCTTAGTTATTGGATGCAACCAAAAAAAGGAACCAAAAATAGTTATTACAGAAGGTACAACAGCAAAGCAGTCGGAAATGGCTGCTTTGATGCTTCAAATGTATCAGGTTAATTTAGAAAACAAAGGGTTAATTTTAGAAGGAAAAATGCCCAATGATTTTCCAAAAGAGTTTTTAAATATTCATACCGCTCAGCTTTCAGATCCTTCTGTGAGAACGCCTAATTTTGAGGTTTTTTCTGAGATGTATATCAATACCTTTCAACAAAATGTGGTATCCGATAATGAGCTTGCAAAAGAAAAGCACAATGCTACTATAAATAGCTGTATTGCTTGCCACAATACTACTTGTATCGGACCGATTCCTAAAATTAAAAAATTGTTGATTCCATAAGTATGAAACGAGAAATCCTAATAACTTCCGATGGATCTACCACCATTTATTTACCAGATTGGGATGAACAATACCATTCTAAACACGGCGCCATACAAGAAGCCTATCATGTTTTTATAAAAAGCGGCTTTGAACTTTTTTGTGATACAGATCACAATAAAAATACACAAAAATCAATTGCAATTTTAGAAATAGGATTCGGCACAGGTTTAAATGCGTTTATTACTTTTTTAGAAGGGATAAAACACCATAAAAAGATAGATTATATAGGTGTGGAAGCCTATCCAGTGATTGCAGAGGAGGTGCTAAAACTAAATTATGTATCAGAATTAAAAGCAACTGCCTATCAATCTTGTTTTAATGAAATGCACGCCGTTTCTTGGGATGAAAAACATCTGGTTTCTGCGGATTTTTCATTGACCAAAAGAAAACAATTCTTTGAGGAAATTACCGATGAAAACAGGTTCGATTTAGTCTATTTTGATGCTTTTGGCGCGGAATATCAACCAGATTTATGGTCAGAATGTATCTTCTTAAAAATGTACACGGCTCTAAAAAAAGAAGGTGTTTTAGTGACGTATTGTGCAAAAGGTAGTGTTAGAAGAGCTATGCAAACCGTTGGGTTTGCGGTAGAAAGATTACCTGGGCCTCCAGGAAAAAGAGAAATGTTGCGAGCAACAAAAAAAGGGTAGTGGTTTTTTGGGGTTTGTGAGTTCGTGTGATTCTCATTTTTTATCAGAATTGTATTGAGAGCTCTTTGAAAAGGTATTACTATTTTTGTGGTTAAGTAATTTGTAATGAGTTGGTTGTGTCTTTAGTAAGGCTTTAAAAACGAATGCCAAAAATTATGTAGATATATTTTTAAGAGTATCTGTGAGATTCACAACTTTTTATATATTTGATGCCAAATTCAATGATAGCTTCGTTACAATTTAGAATCTAAATGAATTGTTTTTAATTCGTATTACTTTATGAACTTGCATCCTCTTAAAATTAGTCTGTACATTATTGTGGCGCTTTTGGCTTTATTAGGATTGACGTATGTAAGCAAAACGCATACCATTGAACCTGGAAAGGAACAAGATGGTTTTTCGCTGTTTAATGGCGTTCTAAAATACCCAACAACAAGCACTTTTTTTAAAAACCCAAATCTTACAAAAATTAATAAACAGGTCTATGAAAACATTGTAGAGAATATTGAAACGGTGGTGAAGGAAGTGGAACATAAAATTCCAGACTTTACAAAAATAGATAGCACTAAAATAGAACGGATAAGCTATCCAAAAGCTTCGGGTGATTTTATCAAGAAATTACGTGCCCAATTAGAATCCGCAGAATGCCGAATTATCCATTACGGAGATTCTCAACTAGAAGGAGACCGTATTTCTGCGTATTTACGAAATAGGTTACAAGGAATGTATGGCGGTAGCGGCCCTGGTTTTATCCCAATAAAACAAGTGTACAATCAAATTAGCGCAGATGTTACAGCTTCCGAAAACTGGCAACGTTTTGCTGCTTTTGATCCTAGTACTCCATTATTTATTGATAAAAATTATGGTGCGTACCTTTCTGTTTCTCGGTTTACCAATGTGTATGATCCTATTGCAGATAGTTTGGCTATTCAGCAATTAGAACCTACCAAGGCAACGATACATATTAGTCCAAGTTCAAAATTGTATTTCAAATTAAAAGAATTCACTTCCATTGGTTTGCACTATGGGAATGCCGCAACACCTATAAAAATTAAGGTTTTAAATAACGGAGTTTTAATCAAAGAGGATTTGTTAATAAGTGATGGAAATTACCATAATTACCAAATTAAAGTGCCTGCTACGCCTGATAATTTGCAATTGGAATTAGAAGGTACAATTAGTCCAGACTTTTACGGACTTACCCTAGATGGAAGCAAAGGAATTCGTTTAGATAACGTGGCAATGCGCGGAAATTCAGGGACTACTTTTGCAAGGCTTAATAGTAAAAGCTTTGCAAGTATGTATCAGCAATTAAATCCTAAAGTGGTTATCTTTCAATATGGTGGCAATACCGTACCTTATTTAAAGGATTCTTTACAAGTTACAAAGTATGCTAGTTACTTAAAAAATCATATAAATTGGGTACGTAGAAAATCGCCCGACGCGAGTATCCTATTTGTCGGACCAAGCGATATGACTACAACCATTAATGGGGAGTTAAAAAGTTATGCATTATTAAACTATTTAGACGAAACCTTAAAACAAGAATGTGTAGCAAATAATGTTGCTTATTGGAGCATGTATAAAGCAATGGGTGGTGAAAACTCCATGTCTTTTTGGGTAGATAAAAAGTTGGCGGGTAGTGATTATACGCATTTTACGGCACAGGGAACTCAAATTATTTCCGAACTTTTTTTCACAGCATTGTATATGGACTTAAAAAATAGTAAATGAGGTATTATGTAATTTTGATTTTATTTTTCATCGGATTTAAAACCCTAGGTCAGGAATATGTTTTAGATAATTTCATTCCTAAATTTGGCAATCTTATAAAAATGGATTCCAATAAACTTATCGGAGCAGATAAATCACCAAGTTTCAATAATTTTTTTAGCAAATTAGATAGTATTTACATAGGTAAAAAGGAAAAATTACACATTTTTCATATTGGAGGTTCTCATATCCAGGCGGATATTTATTCTAATAAATTACGAACGTATTTTCAAAATATGAACGCTGTTTCAATGGGGCAACGTGGGTTTGTTTTTCCATTTCAATTGGCACACACCAATAATCCTACTAATTATAGCATAAAAGCGTCTAAAGACAAATGGAAAGGGTATCGAAATTCTGTTTTAAAAGATAGTATTGCCTGGGGATTGGCGGGCGTTACTGCGGCATTTAGAGATTGCGCTGACACTATTTACATACATGCAAACTATAAAAATAACACCAAGGAGAACTATACATTTGATAAACTTCGGATATTCTACAACACATGGAAAGAGGACTATAAATTAACTATTTTAGATAGTAATTTGGTGGTTTCGGAAACGTTAAACGATCAAATGATGTATCGCGAATTTCAACTTTCTCGTGCTGTTGAATCGTTAAAGATGTCAATTCAGATAAAAGATTCTACCATTGTCAATCCTGAGTTTTTAATGATGGGTATAGAGTTTATGAACAACAATCCTGGAATAGAATATACAAGTATTGGTGTTAACGGCGCTAGTTTTGGCTCGTACAATCGTAGTGCATTTTTTGAAAAACAATTGCTGTTATACAAACCAGATTTATTTATTATTTCGGTGGGCACAAACGATGCTTACAAGCCTCAATCTGAATTTAAGGAAGATGAGTATAGAATGAATTATGAAGCATTCATTCAAATGATACAACGTGTAAATCCTAATTGTGCCATTTTACTTACAGTACCAAATGACAATTATTATAAAAAAAAGTATCCTAATAAAAATACGGCCGTTCAAGAACAAATTATTTTACAGCTCGCCGAAAAATACCATATGGCAACTTGGAATTTGTATGAAATTATGGGGGGTCTAGGTTCTTCTTATAAATGGTACAGAAACAAACTAATGCGAAGTGACCGAATTCATTTTACATATTTAGGGTATAGCTTAAAAGCAGATTTATTGTTAAATGCACTGGTAAATTCTTGGGCAAATTGTACCAATAGAAATCCAGAAACGTTGTTAAATCAATTTAAAATGGTAAATGAATAGAATAATTGACATTTTTAAGTTTTCAGAGAACTTTCCATTAATATTTACGCAAGCCAATTTTTGGATTTTTTTCGCCATTGTCTATTTTGTTTTCGCACTTGTTTACAAAAAAATAAGCCTAAGAAACGCATATCTTTTTTTAATATCGCTTTTCTTTTATTACAAAACAAGCGGACTGTATGTAGGTATCCTTCTTTTTAGCACCTTGTTAGATTATTTTATTGGAAAAGAAATTTTTAAAAGCAATTCAAAAAATAAGCGATTGTTTTTAGTAACCACAAGCGTAATTATAAACCTTTCTGTATTGTGCTACTTTAAGTATGCGTATTTTTTTACCGATTCATTTAATACCTTGTTTTACACCAATTATGAAGTGATCAATTGGTTGGGGTATTGGGGAAATAGTTTTAGCAGCCAAAATTATTTTACCATAGATAAAATAATTCTTCCTGTAGGAATCTCATTTTACACGTTTCAAACGATTAGTTATAGTGTAGATATTTATAGAGAAAAATTAAAGCCATTAAATTCTATCTTAGACTTTGGTTTTTTTGTAAGTTTCTTTCCGCAACTTGTTGCAGGGCCAATTGTAAGAGCAGAAAGTTTTGTGCCACAAATATCAAAACCAACAGTTCTTACGGTTTCAGATTTTAATGCAGGTACTTTTCTAATCTTAAAAGGACTTATAAAAAAAATGTTTTTTGCAGATTTTATTGCCATGCATTTTTTAGATCGTGTTTTTGATGCTCCCGAAATGTTTTCTGGCTTTGCCAATGTAATGGCAATGATAGGGTACTCATTACAAATTTATGGCGATTTTTCTGGCTATACAGATATTGCCATTGGTTTAGCCTTATTGATGGGTTTTACACTTCCTGTTAACTTTAACGCACCTTATAAAGCTACCAATGCAGGTGATTATTGGAAACGTTGGCATATTTCACTGTCTACTTGGTTACGAGATTATTTATACATTCCGTTAGGTGGAAATCGATCTGGAAGTAAAGCTTCCTATATAATTCTTTCATTGATGCTTGCAGCTGTGGTTTTAGCGTATAGAAATTGGACTGTTTTTGCCATTGTTGTAGCAATAGTTTTGGTAGCAACTGCACTGATGCTCTTTTTTGCGAAATTTAAACGACATATAGATACCAATATAAATTTGATGCTCACCATGCTAATTGGTGGTTTATGGCACGGAGCATCTTTAAAATTTATTATTTGGGGAGGGCTAAACGGATTAGGAATTGTGGTGTATAAATATTGGCGTAAAATTAGTCCGTATGAACATAAAACCGGATGGCTAGCGCATACTTGGAAAATTTTTATCACGTTTATGTTCGTAACTTTTACACGGATTTACTTTCGAGGAGAAAGTATGTTGCATATCAAAAAATGGTATTTGCAAGTTGCACATCATATGGATTGGCTACATGCTTGGGATGTTTTAATGCATTACCAATTGGTGTTTTGGGTGATGTTATTGGGCTATGTAACGCACCTGCTGCCAGAAACTAAAAAAATGGCTGTAGAACAATACTATTCTAAAAGTCCGATTCCTATAAAAATAGCAATTACCATGATTGTAGGCGTTTTGTGTTATCAAGCTTTTTCTGCGGATTTTCAACCATTTATTTACTTTCAGTTTTAGCGATAGATAGCTATTTATTTTTCTTGTGTTTTGGACATGAATTTGATGTCAGTCCGATAGCATTTAACGACGGATAATATGTATTGAGAACCTTTTAAAAGTAACCATTACAAATGCATCTTGATATAAATTTATTTTGCATCGTATTTCAATCTATTTCACAACATTGAAGCTGTTCGTTCGAGTGATTTCTATTTTTCATCGAAATTGTATCGCGAACTTTTACTAAATTTACACTTTATTATAAAACTCCACAATAGTTAACAAAAGCATCCATGGAATTTAAAAGAAAATTTGGCAAGCAAAAAGAGAAAAAACCAGCAAAAGGATTGTTTTTAATCCTATTATTAGCAATCGCTTTGTTTCTTTGGTATAAAGCAGAATCTTTATTAAGTTCTTTGTTTTAAGAACATCGTTAAAATCAACCTTTAATTGGCAATAGAAAAAATTATTTTAGGCATAGACCCAGGAACGACCATTATGGGTTTTGGCTTGATAAAAGTGGTAGGCAAAAAAATGGAATTCATTCAAATGAATGAATTGCTACTTCAAAAATACGACGATCCGTATATAAAATTAAAACTCATTTTTGAACGCACGATTGAGTTAATTGATACCTATCATCCGGATGAAATTGCTATTGAAGCGCCTTTTTTTGGCAAAAACGTACAGTCGATGTTAAAGTTGGGCAGAGCACAAGGTGTTGCTATGGCGGCAGGTTTGTCTAGAGAAATTCCGATTACTGAATACTTACCAAAGAAAATTAAAATGGCAATTACCGGAAACGGAAATGCTACAAAAGAACAAGTGGCTTTGATGCTAAAATCGCTTTTAAATTTACAAACGCTGCCTAAAAATTTAGATGCAACAGATGGTTTAGCCGCTGCAGTTTGTCATTTTTACAATTCAGGAAAAGTGGTTGGCGGAAAAAATTATACAGGCTGGGCTAGTTTTGTGAAACAGAATGAAAAACGGGTTAAGAAATAATATTTAGTATTCAGTTTTTAGTAGCAG
>JANQTQ010000239.1:9146-11130 GCA_030731625.1 Polaribacter sp.
AAACTAAATCTATGTCCGGAATCTACATACACATCCCTTTTTGCAAACAAGCGTGTTTTTATTGTGATTTTCATTTTTCTACTTCACTAAAAAAGAAAGAGGATATGATTTCATCATTGGTAAAAGAAATTGAAATCAGAAAAGACGAACTGAATAATTCAATTATCGAAACCATTTATTTTGGCGGGGGAACACCGAGTGTTTTGTCAACCGAAGAAATTGAAACGTTAATTGATGCGGTTTATAAAAATCATCAAGTTGTTGAACATCCAGAAATTACTTTGGAAGCAAATCCGGATGATTTATCAGAAGAAAAAATAATTGAACTTTCTAAATCGCCCATCAACAGATTAAGTATCGGCATTCAATCTTTTTTTGAGAAGGATTTAAAGCTGATGAATAGAGCACATAACTCCGAAGAAGCAAAAAAATGTTTAGAAATTGCTAGTCAGTATTTTACAAATATTTCTGTGGATTTAATATACGGAATTCCAGATTGTACGCATCAAGAATGGAAAGAAAACATACAAACAGCTTTGAGTTTTGGAGTACCACATATTTCTAGTTACGCGCTTACGGTGGAAGAAAAAACACCATTGGCAAGTTTTATCAAAAAAGGAATCATTAAAAATGTAGATGATGAAAAAGCACAAGAACAATTTCTTATTTTAATTGAAGAATTAGAAAAAGTAAATTTCATCCATTATGAAACGTCTAACTTCGGCAAAGAAGGTTTTTTTAGTAAAAATAATTCTGCATATTGGTTAGGGAAACCATATCTAGGAATCGGACCTTCTGCACATTCTTTTGATGGAAAAAAACGGAGTTGGAATGTGAGTAACAATACCAAATATATAAAATCTATTGCACAAAACATACTGCCATCAGAAAGTGAAATTTTATCAAAAACAGATGGTTATAACGAATATGTAATGACAGGTTTACGAACTATTTGGGGCGTTTCTTTTGATAAAATTAAAAATGATTTTGGTGAAAAATATGTGTTGTATTTAGAAAGTCAAGCTAAAAAACACCTTGAAAACGAAGTTTTGTATGTCGAAAATCAAGTTTTAAAAACCACAAAAAAAGGAAAGTTTTTATCAGACGGAATTGCTTCCGATTTATTTTTTTTAAACTAGTTGCAATTTATGCTCGTTTATTTTGAGTAGACTATTTTTTAAAAACTTATATTTGGGTATTATAATTAATTAGCCAGATTAAGGTACGCATACATGAAAGCAATCATCGAATACAATTCAAGAAAAATAGAAATTAATGTTTCTGAACCCATAGACATTTCAATACCAATTGATATGAGTAAAGGTAAAATTAATGCTTGGGGCATTGATGATCCTAAGATTGAAGTAGAAAGTTTTGATGGCTATGAAGTAAGTGTTGCCAATGGCGCAGTGGTTAATTTTAATAGCATTCAGTTTAATCCGCATTCGCATATCACACATACAGAATGTGTAGGACATATTACCGAAAAAGTATACTCGGTAAATAAATGTTTAAAGCATTATTTGTTTTTAGCAGAAGTAGTTACCGTAGCTCCAGAGCAAATTGGTGATGATTTTGTCATATCAGAAAAACAATTAAAAACAGCCTTAAGAAATAAAAAAAGAGACGCCATTGTAATTAGGACTTTACCAAATTTATCTGATAAAAAAGCGATGAGGTATTTTAATACAAATCCTGCTTATTTGTCTGAAGATGCCGCTTTTTATTTGGTAGAAAAAGGGATTAAACATTTACTGGTAGATTTGCCTTCTGTTGATAAAGAAAAAGACGATGGTAGTTTATTAGTGCACAATGCATTTTGGCAAACGAGCGGTAAAATGAGAATGGATGCTACCATCACCGAGTTTATTTATGTGCCTAATAATGTAGAAGATGGCGAATATTTATTAAATTTAATGATTGCTCCTTTTGAAAATGATGCTACACCAAGTAAACCTATTTTGTATAAAATTGTAAGTTAATT
>JANQTQ010000240.1:0-300 GCA_030731625.1 Polaribacter sp.
ACCTTAAACAACTCAAACAACACCTGTAATAATAAATAAGCATCCAGTATTTTATAGAATTCTGGATGTTTCCTTTTAAACAACTTTAGTAGATCCAAAAAGCATGCTTCTACAATTGTTAAAATTTAATTTTAAGTTTAATTTCACATAAAGCAGCATCATAAATATTTACATTTGAAGTATCAGAAAAAAATAACAATGAAAACTTTAAGAGAACAAACCGATGCTAAAATTGCCGCAGGACGAAATGCAAAACCTGAATTTATGAAAGGTGTTGATGCTATTATTGAGAAAGCAAAA
>JANQTQ010000240.1:310-11076 GCA_030731625.1 Polaribacter sp.
CTTCCAAATCCTGATGGAAAATTAATATCATTAGATTCATTATTAAAGAATGGTCCTCTTGTTGTTTCATTTTATCGTGGCGATTGGTGCCCGTATTGCAATTTACAATTAAGAGCTTTGCAAGCTAGATTACCCGAAATTCATGACTTAGGAGCTACATTAGTTGCTATTAGTCCGCAAGTACCTGATGGATCTTTAACAAAAAGTGAAATTAGTGAAATGGATTTTATGGTATTATCTGATCAAGATGCAAAAATAGCGAGAAAATTTGGCGTTGCTTGGGAAGTTCCTGAGTTTTTAACAGAACACATGCGTGTAGATCGTAATCTTGATTTAGAAAAAATTAATCATGGAAATGGCAATGTATTACCTATTCCTGCTACATTTATTTTAGGAAAAGACGGCATCGTTACATGGAATTATGTAAATGTTGATTACAGAACTCGTTCTGAGCCAGAAGAAATTATTGAAGCTTTAAAAAAGTTATCTTAATTATTTATATTTAAAAAAAACTAACTATGAAAATTAAAATTATCACACTCTTTATTACTGCTTTTTTAGCTGTTAATTATCAAGTTTCAGCACAAGAAAGTACCGATACTTTATTAAAAAAAGCTCAAGAAATAGCAAAAAAAGAAGGAAAATCTATTTTTATAAAATTTGAAGCTTCTTGGTGTGGTTGGTGTCATAAAATGACCAAAGACATGAAATCTGAGAAGACAAAAAAGTTCTTTGAAGACAATTTTATTATAGTGCCAATTGTGGTAAAAGAAGCAAAAGGGAAAGAAAAATTAGAAAACCCTGGTTCTACAGATTTATTAAAAAAATATAAAGGAGACGAAGCTGGTTTGCCTTTTTGGGTGATTTTAGATTCAGATTTAAAAGTAATTACAAATTCTTATGATACAAATGGTCAGAATTTAGGTGGTCCTGCAAGCGCAGAAGAAGTAAAAGAATTTATTTATAAATTAAAGAAAACGGCCAAAAAAATTACTCAAAAAGATATAGAGGATATTACAAATCAATTTGTTTCACAATAATCAAAAAAACAATTATTATTTTTTAAATTCTTACGACCTCATAAAACAAGCATCCAGCATTTTATATAATTCTGGATGTTTTCTTTGAAACAACTTTGGTCTTTCAAAAAAATATTCTCCTGCAACTGCTAAAAATTCAATTTGTGATGTTCCTCCATAATTTCTAATATCTGAAGAATCCTTATTAATTGCTTCCATTTCTTTATGAACCAATTGCAAATACGGAATTATATATTGCTTGTCTAACAAAGCAGCAGGAATTCCGTCAATTACACCATCAGCTTTATCTAAAAGGTGAATAAATTCGTGAATTGCTGTATTTCCTTTATCCGTTTTATTACTAAAACCATGGTGCAATGCTTTTCTAGATAAAATCATTTGATTTTCAAATCTCCCTGAACCCACCAAACCACCTATACTTCTACCCTCTATTTTTGAATCAAATTGTAAATCATCATCAAAATAATCAGGATACATTAAAACAGTTGTTAGGTTAGAATAGTGCCAAGTTGGAAATCTAAAAACAGGAATTACAGCACTTGCTGCCACTAACAAAGAATCCAATTCTTCTAATTCAAAATGAATGGCTTCAATATTTTTTGTATTTAAAAAATGAAAAATCTTCGTTCGGAAAAGTTGCTGCTCATCCGTAGTTAACTTTTTATAAAAAAGAATGTTCTCTTCTAATAATTGATGCCAATGAGCTGGAATTACAACTTTTTCTAACGAGATTCGTTTTGCTTTTTTCTTAGGCATTAAACTAACAAACAACACAATAAGAAGTGCAGCAATTGCTATTAAATGTAGCATTTATTACTTTTTAAAATTGAACTTACAATAACTTCGCCATTGCGGTTTTAATAATTTCTATATTATTTTCTCTATTTGATTTGTTTGCTTTTTGCTGGTCTTTGATCATATCTCTCATCAAGTTGATCACCACTTTATCAAAATTAAAACCTTTGTATTGCTTTCCTTTATCCACCATATCATCCACTAAATTCTGAATTGCTTCAGAATTATTACTCTCAGAAATCTGTTTAAATGCTTTTTGAAATAACACTTTAGAAGAGTCATCACCTGTTAAATACATACCAGACAAGGTAGTTTTTGCTATAAATGGCAATTCTGATTCGTCATTTTCTTCAATAAAAATTCTTGTTAATGGCGTAGCTAAAATCTTACGAACTTCATCTGGTAATACTTTCGATTTTGCAATTGCTGCAGGTTTATCAACATAGTACAAAGAAACTAACGATTTGCCCAACACAGAATACGATTTACTTTGTAATCCTTTTTCAAAAATTGGTTTTAATAAAGGATCGGTTAATTTTCCTAAGGTATTAATCGCTTCTGCTTGTACCAATGTTTTTGAATCGGTATCTGCTATATTCATTATTTTCTGAATCACATCTTTCTTAGAAAACTTATTGATTAAATCAATTTGTTGTAAAGCTAAAATTCTGATTTTATACGACTTATCATCCAAAGCCTCCACCACTGCATTAAATGCATCTTTATCGTCTTGTTTTTTTGAAACCTCTAAAAAAGCTTCTCTTCTGTGTGCATAATTATCAGCATATTTAAGCTGAAAAATATAGTCGCTTAAAACTTTATTTTCATGAATTTCACAAATCAAAGAACCGTCTGCATTCACCTGAATTAAATTTGGCTGTTTTGTATACGGAAACGTAAAAGAAGCATCTTTTGCATCCACAAAAACTGAATGCCTTGTTCTTTTTCCGCTTTCAAAAACATCAATTGTAAAAGGAAATTTAAACGTATCTGCTTGCAGTTGCACTATATTTACAGTAACCGTTTTTCTTAAGGTATTGTAATCATAAGAAATTTCTATGTTTGGATGACCCGCAGTAAAATACCATTGATTAAAGAACCAATTTAAATCTTTACCGGTTAGTTTTTCAAAAATTAAACGCAATTGGTGTACTTCTGCAGATTGATTTTTATACGTATTTAAATACTGTTTTAATCCTGTAAAAAAAGCTTCATCTCCTAAATAAACGCGTAACATGTGTAAGATAGCGCCACCTTTATTGTAGCTCACCAAATCGAACATATCTTCTTTATCGTCATAATTAAAACGAACCAACGTTTTGCTTTCATTTTGTCCG
Organism: Polaribacter sp.; assembly: GCA_030731625.1. Lineage (GTDB taxonomy): Bacteria > Bacteroidota > Bacteroidia > Flavobacteriales > Flavobacteriaceae > Polaribacter. The sequence goes on from JANQTQ010000240.1 coordinate 3,483, forward strand.
TTTAAATACGCAGCCATATTTTCGTGCGCATGCATTTCTGCATTTACTTTTCCGTATTTATATTCTCTCCACAAATACTCGCTATAATTGGCAAAAGACTCATTTAATGTTAGATTAGACCAACTTTCTGCGGTTACTAAATCGCCAAACCAATGATGAAAAAGCTCGTGCGCAATGGTATTTTCTTGCACATTTTCATCAATTAATTGCCCTGGTTTTTGATACGCTTGTTCTCCATGCATTACTGCAGTTGTGTTTTCCATAGCGCCAGAAACATAATCTCTACCCACAATTTGACTGTATTTATTCCAAGGATATTCTACGCCTAATTTATCAGAAAAGAAACCAATCATTTCTGGCGTTAAACCAAAAATATCTTTTGCATATGGCGCAAATTCTTTTTCTACATAATAATTTACAGGAATATTTTTATATGAATCTTTGATAATTTCATATTCGCCAATTCCCATAAAAAATAAATACGGAGCGTGTTTTTGATCAAATTTCCAATAATCCGTTCTGTTATTTCCTTTTTTACTTTGAGAAACTAACTCACCATTAGAAAGTGTAACAAATTTATCTGGAACCGTAATATAAATTTCTTCGGATGTTTTTTGATTTGGAGCATCAATTGTTGGAAACCAGCAACTGCTAGATTCTGTTTCTCCTTGTGTCCAGATTTGTGTAGGTTTATTTTTATCAGATCCATCTGCATTTATAAAATACAAGCCTTTTGCACTTGTAATTGCCGCACTACCTTTTTGATATACCTTTTCTGGTTGGGCTGTATATTTTATATAAATGGTAAATTCTTCGTCTTTTTGATAGGTTTTTGGTAAGCTAATCATCAAGTTTAAACCATCATCATAGGTATATTTTAAAGCAGCATTATTGATAGAAACCTGATGAATCAGCATTGCTTTTGCATCCAAAGTAATTGTATTTGTACTGTAAAAATGCGCTTTTACAGTAATCCAAGCTTCACCATTCATGGTTTTTTGATCAAAATTAAAATCTACCTTTAATTTTGTGTGTACCAAATCATGAATTTTTTCTTTTTCTGATTGATAGACTTTTGATTGTGCTACGGAAACGAAACTCATTAACACAAAACAAAAAATTATAATTCTCTGATACTTCATAAAACATTTAAATATAAAATCAAAAGTAAGAAATCTGAGGAATGTAGCTGTTAATTAGCCGTTAAAATAAGTAAGCAGTTTTCAGTGACAGTTTTCAGTGACAGTTTTCAGTGACAGTTTTCAGTGACAGTTTTCAGTGGTATAGAAAAACCTATAATTTCAATTGAAATTATAGGTTTTTCTATACTACTAGGACTCTAAAATTTATTTTCCAATGAAAGATTCTCCAAAGCTTTTAAAATTTCCTTCATCCATTTTTACATTGTTAAGCATTTCAATTACTTTAGCCGGATTCATATTATCGCCTAATAATCTTGCAACTCCTACGCCAAATTCTGGACTGTATCCAAAAGCAATTACTTCGTCTAAAGAATCTGTACTACCTGTATAATAGACTTTTACGTTCATTCCTTTTGCTTTTACAGCACCTAAACTTTTATAGTCTTTATTGGTGAATATATTTTTAAGTGTTGCTTTTTCAGCTTCATAAGCAACAGTATTATCTTCTGTTTTTTTCAAAAAAGCAACATTAATTTTTTTAATGCTTTGCATGGTTTCTTTTACATCATCTGTAACATCTGCCTTTGCTGTAAGTAAAGAACTAACCGGTAAATCTCCGGTTAAAAAGCCTTCTTTGCCACTGGTATCAACCAAATAACTTTGTAATGATTTTTCGTTTTTACAAGAACTTGCAACAAGCACTAAAAAGACGAATGAAAATAGAGTGGTTAATTTTTTCATTTTTTATGTTTTAAATTAAAAAAAAGTCAGGTTTTAAAACCCGACTTTTTCTTTTTGGTTTTACTTTTTATTACCTTCTTTTACAAATGTATCTGCTAATTCAGACATTTTATTGATGTCTATGTTCCCTGTTAAAGAAACAATTACAGCTTCTGATGCTTGATTTGTTTTTTTACTTAAGCCTTTTATAAACATTAAAACTTCACTTACATAATCTTTGTTTTTTGTTGATTTTACATAGATTTTAATACGAGAATCGTCTTCTTTAATTCGCATTAATTGTGTTAAGTTTTGTGTTTTAATAGCAGTATCTACCATTTTTTCCATTTTGTCTGCCACGGATGAATTGTCTGTAGAAAACATTTTAAATTCTTTTAAATCTTGAATCATTTGAAAGACTTTCCTCCCTTCATTATCATCAATTTTTACATTTTTAAATTTAGAGATTAACTCAAAAGCATCTTTGGTTACAACCACCATATCAACGCCTTGCATATCTTCTAAAGTATCAAAAAACGACTGTGCATTCGTTGCAATCGGTGCAACAATAAGTGCTATTAATAAATATATTTTTTTCATGATTTCTGTGTTTACTTGGTATTACTATTCTTTACTTGGTTTTATTTTAATATTTTATTTACGGTGTTTTCATAAGTGTATAAAGTTGCCACTGCTTGTTCTCCTTTTTTAAGGTTTTGAGAAAGTAGTCTTAACCCTTTGCTTATTTGTTCAAACTGTTTTAATGCTTGGTATTTTTCGTATTCTTGTTTACCAATATATACGCTAAATAATAGCACTACTGATGCTGCTACAGATAACCATTTGTAGTTTCTTCTTTTAGATTTCTTAGGTTCTAACTCAATGGTTTTTGTGTACGTTTCAGTTTTTTGAGCAGTAAAATAAGTAAACATATACGCATACTCTTGCAAATGAGGAGCAACAGAACCTTCTGTAAAATAGTTTTTCAAGGTTGTTTCTTCTTGCAAAGTAGTTTCTGCATTTAAATATTTTTCTACTAATTTTTCTATGTTAGCTAACTCCATAGTTGTGTTTTTTAGTTAATTCTTCCCTTATTGTTTTTCTTGCTCTAGATAACGCAACTCTTACTGCTGTTGGTTTCATATCAACCATTTTACAGATTTCATCAAAATCATATTCCTCTATATCTCTTAGCTGAATTATAATTTTTTGTTGTTCTGGCAATTTTTCTATCAATAAATGTACTTGGTTTACACTATCTTGATATTCTAATTGTTTATCTAAAGACGTATCTTTTTCTTTATAATTACTGTGTACTAATGTTAAATTACTTGCTTGTTTACTTTTTAAACGATCATAACAGTAATTTTTTGTCATGGTCATTGCAAATGCTTCAACATTATTGTAATCAGCAATTTTCTCTTTGCTTTTCCACAGTTTAAAAAAGAGTTCTTGAGTAGCGTCTTCAGCTTCTTCGGTAGAAACTAACAATCTTTTCGCTAATCTAAAGACCTTATCTTTAAACGGTAAAACAACTTTTAAAAAGTCTGATTGGTTCATTTGGTTCGTTTGTTTTTCTGATATTTTTTCATCTCTTATATCAGGTGTACAAAATTAAGACGATACAGTATTTATTTTGTTACAACGATACTATAAAAAATACTAAATATGATTAAATTGCGTTAAATTTACCATATCGCATATCTATTTTACATGAGAAATTTTTTAAAAAACAGTTGCTTATTAATAATTATCGTTGCTTTTGCTACTTGTAACAAAGAATATGAAGTTCCTAAAGAAATCGTTATTCATGACTTTGTTTGGAAAGGATTAAACGCATACTATTTGCATCAAGATAAAATTGCAGATTTAGCAGATACTCGTTTTAATTCTGATCAACAATTAAACACCTATTTAACTACTTTTACTGATTATAACTCATTGTTTTCTAGTTTATTAATTTCTACGGATGTAAAATCTACACTTATTGAAGATTATAATACGATTACAGAACCAGCCTTAAGAACAGCGTTTACCAATGGTTTGGAATTCGGAATTATAGCACAACCTAATCATGCCGAAAATGTAATTGGGTATGTTACTCATATTTTACCAAATTCTGATGCATCTTCAAAGAATATTCAAAGAGGTGAGTTTTTCTATGCCGTTAATAACACACAATTAACAAGAACAAATTATCTTGATTTGCTTATAAATGGCGCAAATAATTTGTCTTTACAAATGGCTAATTTTAACGGATCTGTAGTAACTCCGAATTCTAAAACAGTTGCATTAGAAAAACAAAATTACAGCTATACGCCTACTTTTTTAGAGAAAACAATTACTATAAATTCTGATAAAATTGGATATCTTGCTTACAATAACGACTTTTCTAAAAACTACATTAACGATTTAAATAACACATTTTTATCACTTAAAAATCAATCTGTTAACGAATTAATTTTAGACTTCAGAAATAATATTGGTGGCGGTAGTTTTGCTGAGAATATTTCTCAAATTGCAAGTATGATTACTGGGCAATTTACAGACCAAGTTTTCATCAAAGAGCAATGGAATTCAAAGGCACAATCTTGGTTTTTAGCAAATCAACCAGACTCGTTACTTACCAAATTTCCAGAGAAGTTAGATGCCACAACAACCATTAATAGTTTACAATTAAATGATGTGTATATCATTTTAAATGGAGCTAATTTTAAAGGATCATCTGCCATTGAATTATTGATCAATAGTTTAAAACCATACATAAATGTGCATATAATTGGTGCTCAAACTACCGGAAACAATACGGGTTCAATTACGTTATACAATTCTATTGATTACGATTTTCCGCTAAGAAATATGACGCATACTGTGGCTTTACAACCCATTGTGTTAAGTTTTCTAAATAAAAACGACCAAACCTATACAACCGGATTTTCGCCAGATATTGCCCTCTGTCCAAATGAAGATGCTCTAAATCTTGGGGTTTTAGGAGAAACATCAGAACCTATTTTAAACAGGGTATTAAACTATATTTCAACAGGAAATGCAGGTACAAATCCAACTTGTAACCCTAGTAATTTAGAATATCTTTATAATAGTATTAGTGCACAAAGAACCAATGATAACGGTGTTTTTATCAATCAAAATTTACCAAATACAATTTAAGAATGAAGAAAATTTTTATACGTAGTTTTTTAGCAATCATGGTTTTATGTACTTCTTGCGAAAAACAAAAATCATATATTCTTGAGTCTACCATAAACGATCAAATAAATTATTTTATTTGGAATGGTTTAAACACTTATTATTTATGGCAAAAAGAAGTTCCCAATTTAGCGGATGATAAATTTGCAAATATAAATGACGTCTACACGTTTTTTAGCGGATATGATTCTCCAGAAACAGTATTTGAAAGTTTATTAAAATCGCCAGAAGATCGATTTTCTTGGATTGTAAATGATTATGTGGCTTTAGAAAATTCTTTTCAAGGAATTAATGTGAGCAACGGAATGGAATTTGGTTTGGTGCAAAATAAAAATGGCTCTAACAATATCTTCGGATATGTGCGCTATGTAATTGAAAATTCTGATGCTGATGTAAAAGATGTTAAAAGAGGAATGATTTTTAATATAATTAACGGCACGCAATTAACCATTGATAATTATGAAGGCTTATTATTTGACGACTCACTAACTACGTACACAGTTGGTTTTGCTGATTATAATGATGGTAATCCTATTGCGAATAACAATGTAATTTCTTTATCAAAAGTTGAGTTGCCAGAAAATCCAGTTGCTATTACAAAGGTTTTTACAGAAGGATCAAAAAAAATTGGATACCTATTATACAATCAGTTTGCTAGAAATTACGACGGACAATTAAATGCTGCTTTTGCAAGTTTAAAATCAGAAAATATTACCGAATTAATTATTGATTTACGTTACAATGGCGGTGGTTCTGTAAGTACAGCAACCTACTTAGGCAGCATGATTACAGGGCAATTTAACGGACAACTATATTCGCAAGAGGTTTGGAATGATAAAGTAATGAAAAAATATGCTGCGGATGGATTTTTAAATAATTTCACCAATCAAATTAGAAATACAGACGAAAACGGATCGGTAATTTTGCAAGAAAGTATTAACAGTTTACAATTAAATAAAGTGCATTTTATTACCACTTACAGCACTGCTTCTGCGTCAGAATTGGTTATAAATTCTTTAAGTTCTTATATTGATGTAGCTTTAGTTGGTAAAACGACTAGAGGTAAACAAGTGGGTTCTATTACCATTTACGATTCTGATAATTTAGGAAGAACAGGTAAAAATTTAAATCCAAATCACACCTATGCAATGCAACCTTTGGTATTAGAAATCAGCAATAAAGACAATGTAAATTATCCAAACGGAATTATACCAGGCAGCACTTTACCAGGTATAGAAATTGGCGAAGATTATAATAATTTAGGCGTTTTAGGTGAGCGATCAGATCCTTTGTTAGACAGAACGTTAACATATATTACAACAGGTGCAAAAACCAATTCTAAAAGCAATACTTCATTTGAATTTAATGAAATTTTTAACTCCAAATTAGCAACACCTGCAAAAGATTATATGTTTATTGATTTGAAGAAATAGCCGTTTTAAAACTAAAAAAATAATCAGAAAAACTACATTATAAAACTAATTCTTCAACATCATCTATACCTTCATCAACTTCTTTATCAGTTAAAATATCTGGTCTAAATTCGCTCATTAATTCTTCTCTTTTAGACTTAGCGTATATATAACCAGATTCCCACCATTTATGCATCAATTTTTCATCAAAAACTAGCGAATTTGTTGTTAAAACTGTGGGCGTATAATATAAATTTAATTTTACATTTTTATTATTTGCTGCCAATTTACCAATGGTAATATTATGCCTTTCTACATGAACCAGCATAAAATCAAATACATCAAATAATAGAGTAAAAGGGTTTTTAGACGGTATTCTATTTATTTGTGAAACTTCCGTTTCTAAAATAATAGCATCAATTTCTGTTGCGCCTCTTAAAATTGCTTCTCTAATTGGCACTAAAGAACCAAAACCACCATCTGCATATTGACAATGATCTTTTTCTAACAAACTCATAAAAGGTACGTAATTGCAAGATCCCCAAATCCAATCTGCAAAATCTTCATAAGCACAATCATTACTAGATTTATATTCAATTTGATTGGCTGTTAAATTAGAAACTGTAACCACAACTTCTTTGTTACTATTTCTAATTTTCTCATACATCTTTTGGGTAACATTCTTTTTAATTAAAGTTCTTAAATTTTTACTTTCACCAAACGTTTTTCTTCCATTTAAGAAATTCCACAATGTATTTAAATGCCTGATACTTACCACTTTTTCGCCAGCAACCTTTTTAATTCTAAAAGGATTGTTACTAAAAATAGCATCTTGATTTACATTCGTATATAAATGCTTTAGTTCGTCAATCATTCCCAAAGCCAAATGAGAAACCATTAAACTACCTGTAGAAGTGCCAATAAATAAATCGTAATCTCTGTTTTCTTTTGTCATTAAATATTGAGCAACACCGCCAGCAAATGCTCCTTTACTTCCTCCTCCAGAAATTACCAATGCTTTTTTCATAAAAAAAATTATCTTTGAAATATTACTTTTTAAAAATACAATATGCATTTAAAATTGACAACCTATTTTTCAATCCTTTTCTTATT
>JANQTQ010000241.1 GCA_030731625.1 Polaribacter sp.
TAATTATTGGAGCAGGACCAACAGGATTATTCACAGTTTTTGAAGCTGGTTTATTAAAATTAAAATGTCATTTAATTGATGCTTTACCGCAACCAGGCGGACAATGTTCTGAGATTTATCCGAAGAAACCAATTTATGATATTCCTGCATATCCAGAAATTTTAGCAGGAGATTTAACGCATAAATTATTAGAGCAAATTAAACAATTTCAACCAGGTTTTACATTGGGTGAAAGAGCAGAAACGATTGATAAACAAGATGACGGAACGTTTATTGTTACAACCAATAAAGGAACAAAACATCATGCTAAAATTGTTGCAATTGCTGGTGGACTAGGTTCTTTTGAGCCAAGAAAACCATTAATTCCAAATATTGCAGATTTTGAAGATAATGGTGTTGAATATATTATTAAAGAGCCAGAATTTTATCGCAACAAAAGAGTTGTAATTTCTGGAGGTGGAGATTCTGCTTTAGATTGGGCGGTTTTTTTATCTGATGTTGCATCAGAAGTAACTTTAATTCATAGAAGAAACGAATTTAGAGGCGCTTTAGATTCTGTTGAAAAAGTACAAGAATTAAAGAATTTAGGGAAAATTAGAATGATAACTCCCGCTGAAGTAAAAGGAATTTTAGGAACTGATAAAGTTACTGGAGTTGCCGTTGAGCAAGAAGGAAAAGATGCTTTTATTGTTGATACAGATCATTTTATTCCACTTTTTGGTTTATCTCCAAAATTAGGTCCAATTGCAGATTGGGGATTAGAAATAGAAAAAAATGCCATCAAAGTAAATAACGCCTTAGATTATCAAACAAATATCCCAGGAATTTATGCAATTGGTGATGTAAATACCTATCCAGGGAAATTAAAACTGATTTTATGCGGATTTCACGAAGCAACTTTAATGTGTCAAAGTGCGTATCAAAGAATCTTTCCAGATAAAAAATATGTAATGAAATATACAACAGTTGGTGGTGTAGAAGGATTTGATGGAACAAAGAAAGAAGCTCCAAAGGCAGTTGTAAAAGCAATAAATTAATTATTTTTCTGAAAGGTTTAAAATAGATTTCCGACTTTCAGTACTAAAAGTTATTAGAAGCTTTTTCCAGCTTTCAGCACTCGCTTTTTTGCCAAAAAAGGCAAAAAGAGCTCAAACAAATGCTTCAATCTGGGCTAGGCTTTTTTACAAACGAATAGCTTTCTAATAATTAATTGATAATTTAAATTTTAAAAGACTTCACAGGTTTTTAAAACCTTTGAGGTCTAATCAACCAAATTCATTACTTTTGGCTTTGGAAAAAATGTAAAATGAGTATAGATATAAACATAAAAATTACGGACAGAAATGGAGTAACGCATCAGGTTGTTGCGCCAACAGACATGGCAATGAATCTTATGGAGGTTGTTCGTTCGTACGAATTAGCAGAAGAAGGAACTATTGGAATTTGTGGCGGTATGGCGATGTGTGCTTCTTGTCAATGTTATGTAAATTCTGATCATAATTTACCGGAAATGACAGACGATGAAGATGCAATGTTAGCAGAAGCTTTTAATGTAAAAGACAATAGCAGATTGGGATGTCAAATACAAATGAAGCCGGAAATGGAAGGACTGGAAGTAACATTAGCTCCAGAAATGTAAAGCTAAAAATGAAAGAAGTAGAAGAAATAGTAGCTTTTAAAAATTACAGCATGTGTTTAAGAGATGCTGTTGGGGTTTTTACAAAAGAATTGATTAATAACTTATTTGATGTAAATCATTTGTCTGAAAGTGGTCCAAAAACAAGAGTTAAGTTTTTGAAAATTTTAGAAAGATTATCTGTTGAAAACGGAGAAGATTTATGGAATAGTTTTGAAGATTCTTTTGTTACCATTAGAAGAAGGTTAGATTTAGATGCAATTGCCGCAGAAAAAAGTGATCCTGCAGCAAAAAGTTTAGAAGAAGTGTATTTAGCATATCCTGGTTTTTATGCCATTGCGGTTCATAGATTAAGTCACCAATTATTACAATTAGGAATTCCTGTGTTGCCAAGAGTTATGAGCGAATTTGCGCATAGCGTAACAGGTACAGATATTCATCCAGGAGCAGAAATTGGAGATTCATTTTTTATAGATCACGCAACCGGAATTGTAATTGGCGAAACCACAATTATAAAAAAGAATGTGCAAATTTTTCAGGGTGTTACGTTAGGCGGAATTCAAGTTAAAAAGAGTTTGGCGTCTACCAAAAGACATCCAACAATAGAAAATAACGTTATTATTTATGCAAACGCAACCATTTTAGGAGGCGATGTTGTAATTGGCGAAAACTCGGTTATTGGAGCAAATGTTTGTATTACAGAATCGATTCCAGAAAATTCGATTGTAACAGTGGAATCAGCAAATAATATAGTTCAAAAGAGAAAGTAAGATGAAAACGAAAAGTATCATAGATTTTATTGGAAACACACCTTTGGTGGAAACACAGAATATCTTTAAAAAGGATGGTGTAAAATTATTGTTGAAATTAGAAGGCAATAATCCTGGAGGAAGTGTAAAGGATAGAGCAGCCTATAATATGATTTCTGAAGCACTTAGAAAAAAAAATATTAAAAAAGGTGATACTTTAGTAGAGGCAACTAGTGGTAATACAGGTATTGCTTTGGCTTTAATGGCCAAGGTTTTAGGCGTGAATATGGTTTTGGTTATGCCAGAAAATTCTACCATAGAACGTGTAAAAACAATGCGTGCTTATGGCGCAAAAGTAATTCTAACTCCAAAAGAAGTAGGTATTGAGGGATCTAGAGATTACGCACTGAAGTTAAAATACAAAAAAGGATATTATCGTTTAAATCAGTTTGATAATACAGATAATTCAAAAGCGCATTATAAAACTACAGGGCCAGAAATCTGGAGAGATACAGAAGGAGAAGTTACTCATTTTGTGTGTACTATGGGTACAACAGGTACTATTATGGGAGTTTCAGACTATCTAAAAGAGCAAAATAAAGATATAGTTATTGTAGGTGTTCAGCCAGAAGGAGATTCTAAAATTCCAGGAATTAGAAATTGGCCAGAAGAATATTTACCTGCTATTTTTAATAGAAAAAAAGTAGATCAGATTTTAGAAGTAAATGAAGCAGAAGCCAAAGCAATGACGCAAAGATTGGCAGAAGAAGAAGGGATTTTTGCAGGAATGAGCAGTGGAGGTTCTGTGGCAAGTGCTTTAAAAGTTGCACAAAGTTTAGACAAAGGTGTGGTAGTTGCAATTATTTGCGATAGAGGAGATCGTTATTTGTCATCAACTTTATTTGAAAAAGACTAAAAAAAACAAACATCCATTTTAAGCAGATGTTTGGATAAAAATATTTTATAAAGTATAATTCTACAAATAAAAAAATTATTCTTTTCTTTGTAGCTTAGTTCATAAACTTATTGATACGTTATCACGAAAGGCTGAGGGATTAGACCCGTTGAATCCTTGGCAACCTCTCAATTTTGAGAAAGGTGCTACATTCTACAAGTAATTCTAAATTAATTTTTAGTATTTCTTGAAAGATAACAGCGAAAAAATTACCTTTCCTGATGACATACTGATAAAAAATATCAAAAAATGTCGAATATATATAAAGCTTTACAAGAACGAATTTTGGTTTTAGATGGTGCCATGGGGACCATGCTACAAGCCTATAAATTTACAGAAGAAGATTTTAGAGGAGAACGCTTTAAAGACTATCCATCACCTTTGCAAGGTAATAACGATTTGTTATCAATTACGCAACCAGAAGCAATAAAAACCATTCATGGTAAATACTTTGAGGCAGGTGCAGATATTGTAGAAACCAATACTTTTTCTGGTACTACAATTGCGATGGCAGATTATCAAATGGAAGATTTAGTGTATGAACTAAATTACCAATCTGCAAAAATTGCAAAGGAAGTTGCTGACGAATTTACGGCTAAAGAACCTCATAAACCGCGTTTTGTAGCGGGTTCAATGGGGCCAACAAACAGAACAGCAAGTATGTCTCCAGATGTAAATGACCCAGGTTATAGAGCTGTAACTTTTGATGAATTAAGAATTGCATATAAACAACAAGTAGAAGCGTTACTTGATGGTGGCGTAGATTTACTTTTAGTAGAAACGGTGTTTGATACTTTAAACGCCAAAGCAGCATTATTTGCTATTGAAGAAGTAAAAGACGAAAGAAATATTGATATTCCGATTATGCTTTCTGGTACAATTACGGATGCTTCAGGAAGAACACTTTCTGGTCAAACAGCAGAAGCATTTTTAATTTCGGTTTCTCATATTCCGCTTTTATCTGTTGGATTTAATTGTGCCTTAGGAGCCAATTTATTGCAGCCACATCTAGAAGCAATTGCCAATAAAACTGATTTTGCAATTTCTGCGCATCCAAATGCAGGATTGCCAAATGCTTTTGGAGAATATGATGAAACTCCAGAAGAAATGGGAGAGCAAATTGAAGAATATTTAAAGAAGGATTTGATAAATATTATTGGAGGCTGTTGTGGAACAAGTCCAAAACATATTCAAGTAATTGCAGATATTGCCGCAAAATATAAACCGAGACCTCATTCTGAATTTGTTTCAGAATCTCGTTAAAATGTTAGATAGAAGATGAAAGTGAAACAAACAAAATACATGAAATTGTCTGGTTTAGAGCCTTTGATTCTAAACGAAAACAGCAATTTTATAAATGTTGGTGAACGTACAAATGTTGCCGGTTCTCGTAAGTTTTTACGATTGATAAAAGAAGAAAGATTTGATGAAGCTTTAGATATTGCAAGACATCAAGTAGATGGTGGTGCACAAATTATCGATATAAATTTTGATGATGGTTTAATTGATGGAAAACAAGCAATGGTTCGTTTTCTAAATTTAATTGCAGCAGAGCCAGATATTTGTAGGGTCCCAATTATGATTGATAGCTCTAAGTGGGAAATCATTGAAGCGGGTCTAAAAGTTGTTCAAGGAAAGTGTGTTGTGAATTCAATATCGCTTAAAGAAGGAGAAGAAAAATTTATTTGGGAAGCAAAACAGATAAAAAGATACGGAGCAGCTGTAATTGTGATGGCTTTTGATGAAAAAGGACAAGCAGATAATTACGATCGTAGATTAGAAATAGCAAAACGTTCTTATAAAATATTAGTGGACATTGTCCACTTTCCATCAGAAGATATTATTTTCGATTTAAATATATTTCCTGTTGCCACAGGAATGGATGAGCATAAAAAAAATGCCATAGATTTTATTGAAGCCACACGTTGGGTTAGACAAAATCTAGAAAATGTTTCTGTAAGTGGCGGTGTAAGTAATGTGTCGTTTTCTTTTAGAGGAAATGATGGTGTTCGTGAAGCAATGCACTCTGTGTTTTTGTATCATGCAATTCAGGCGGGCATGAATATGGGTATTGTAAATCCGGCTTTATTAGAGATTTATGATGATATTCCTAAAGATTTATTAGAACGAGTAGAAGATGTAATTCTTGATAGAAGAGAAGATGCCACAGAACGATTATTAGATTTTGCTGAAACGGTAAAAGGTTCTAAAACAGAAAAAGGTGTTGATTTATCATGGAGAGAAAATTCGTTACAAGAACGTATTACACATGCTTTGGTAAAAGGAATTGACGCTTTTATTATTGAAGATGTAGAAACAGCAAGACAAGCATCAGAGAAAACGATCGAAGTCATAGAAGGTCATTTAATGATTGGTATGAATGTGGTTGGAGATTTATTTGGAGCAGGAAAAATGTTTTTGCCTCAGGTTGTAAAATCGGCTCGTGTAATGAAAAAAGCTGTAGGATATTTAAATCCGTTTATTGAAGCAGAAAAAGGAGACAAGCAAGAACCTGTTGGTAAAATTTTAATGGCCACTGTAAAAGGGGATGTGCATGATATTGGTAAAAATATTGTGAGTGTTGTTTTGGCTTGTAATAATTACGAAATTGTTGATTTAGGAGTGATGGTTCCGCCAGAAAAAATTATTCAAATGGCAATAAGCGAGCGTGTAGACGCTATTGGATTGTCTGGTTTAATTACGCCTTCGTTAGATGAAATGGTCTATTTAGCCAAAGAAATGCAACGTCAAAACTTTGTGGTGCCGTTGTTAATTGGTGGTGCAACAACATCAAAAGCACATACCGCAGTAAAAATTGATACACAATATACAAGTGCCGTTGTTCATGTAAATGATGCATCAAGAGCAGTAACTGTAGTTGGTGATTTGTTAAATAAGAAAACAAGTCATGAGTATGTAGCTAAAATGAAAAAGGATTATGATGAATTTAGAACCAAGTTTTTAAAACGAGGTAAAGAAAAATCATATATTTCTATACAAGAAGCTCGAAGAAGAAAATATAAAATTGATTGGAATACAACCGAAATTGTAAAGCCTAAAGAATTAGGAATTCAGATTTTAGAGCAACTAAGTTTAAAAGAATTAGTGCCGTTTATTGATTGGAGTCCATTTTTTAGAAGTTGGGATTTGCATGGTAAATTTCCGGCTATTTTAAAAGATGAGGTTGTTGGTGAGCAAGCAACAATCATGTATACTGAAGCACAAGCAATGATTGAGCAAATTATTGCAAAACAATTGTTAAAGCCAAAAGCGATTTTTGGTTTGTTTGAAGCAAATGCTATAAATGATGATATTTCTATTCAGAAAAAAGGAAAAGAAATTGCCGTTTTTAGGACGTTACGTCAGCAATTAAGTAAACGAGAAGGAATACCCAATATAGCATTATCAGATTTTATTGCTCCGAAAGAAACTAATAAAACCGATTATATGGGTGCTTTTTGTGTGGCTATTTTTGGTGCACAAGAATTAGCAGATAGTTACAGAGTTAAAGAAGATGATTATAATGCAATTATGGCGCAAGCAATTGCAGACCGATTTGCAGAAGCAATGGCAGAGTATTTGCACAAGCAAATAAGAATTAAACATTGGGGCTATGATGCTGAAGAAACCTTAACTAATGACGATTTAATTAAGGAAACGTATAAAGGAATTAGACCAGCGCCAGGATATCCTGCATGTCCAGATCATTTAGAAAAAGAAACAATTTGGAGTTTATTGGATGTAGAAAATCAGATAGGAGTAAAGCTTACAGAAAGCATGGCAATGTGGCCAGCAGCAGCAGTTTCTGGCTATTATTTTGCAAATAAAGAAGCAAAATATTTTGGTTTGGGTAAAATTACCGATGATCAAGTTACAGATTATTCAACAAGAAAAGGAATTACAAAACAGAAAGCAAGAAAGTGGTTGCATCCAGCGCTTGCAGAAGAATAAAAGAGCCCATCTTAATCTTCCCAAAGGGAAGAAACACTCTTACGTGAGTTTGTTTGTGGAGATAGCGTAAAATATTCGCAACAGTTTTATTTCTTTGGATAGATTAAAAGAACCTAATATAATATGGATTTTATAGAATTACATTTAGGAAGTTATATGATTTCTCATGGGTATGATAAACATAATAATGAGATTTTTAAGAGCATTGTTTCAGAGAAATTTTCGAAGAAACTAATTGCAGTTTCAAGAATTAAATCGTTAAGTGAAAAGTACATTTTAACAGATTATGTGGATGGAAGATGGATTTACTGGGAATATGAAGAAGATTTTGAAGAGGTAATACAATTACTAAAGAACCCATCTTAAGCTGCCGAAAGGGAAGAAACTCTCTTACGTGATTTTGTTTGTGGAGATAGCGTAAAATTTTCACAACAGTTCCCCTTTGGAGGGATTAAGGAGGATTTGCGTTAGCGATTGAAACGGCATCCTTTTTTGAGGAACGAAAAAAAGATATAGTGTAAAGCGCGACCCTTGTGGTAACGCCCAAAAAATAAAATATAATAAAAATTCAAAATACCCGCAACATTTTCCTCTTTTGGAGGAATTAAGGGAGGCTTATGAAAGTTACAGATCACATTAAAAATGCAAACGGAAAAACATTATTTTCATTTGAAGTAATTCCGCCACAAAAAGGGAAAAACATTCAAGATTTATATAATAATATAGATCCTTTGATGGAATTTAATCCGCCTTTTATAGACGTTACCACATCGAGAGAAGAGTATGTTTATTTAGATAAAGGAAACGGACTTTTAGACAAAAGAATTACCAGAATGCGCCCAGGAACTGTGGGGATTTGCGCTTCTATTATGCATAAATATAAGGTAGATGCCATTCCGCATTTATTATGTGGAGGTTTTACAAAAGAAGAAACAGAGTATGTTTTGGTAGATTGTCATTATTTAGGATTAGATAATGTGATGGCTTTGCGTGGTGATTCTATGAAAGATGAACCTTATTTTAAAGCAACAAAAGGAGGAAATGCATTTGCAACAGAATTGGTACAACAAATTGCAGATTTAAATAAAGGGCAATATTTACATGATGATGTAAATGTAGAGCATCACTCAGATTTTTGTATAGGAGTTGCCGGGTATCCAGAAAAACACATGGAAGCACCCTCATTATTGTCTGATTTAAGAAGATTAAAAGAAAAAGTAGATGCTGGTGCAGATTATGTGGTTACTCAGATGTTTTTTGATAATCATAAATACTTTGAGTTTGTAAAAGCAGCCAAAGAAATGGGAATAAATGTGCCAATAATTCCGGGGATAAAACCCTTAGCAGTGCAAAGACATTTGCAAATTTTACCTCAGGTTTTTAAGATTGATTTGCCACAAGATTTAATAGACGCCGTAGACAGTTGTAAAGACAATAAAGCGGTAAGGCAAGTTGGTATAGAGTTTGCAATTCAACAATCTAAAGAATTATTAGCTGCAGGAGTGCCAGTTTTACACTATTATTCTATGGGTAAAAGCGATAATATTCAGGCAATAGCATCAGAGTTGTTTTAATTTTAATTTTTTTACTTATTAAAACAATACCGTTAAAATTAAGAAATCATCAGAAATCATCGCTAAAAAGCTGTTTTTCTGATGATTTTTTAGTTGCTAACATAAATACTTTTGATAGATAAATAGTAAAAAGTAATTTTTAAAAAATATTGAAGCAAATAAAATGATTACTTTTGTTCTAGATAATAAAGAAAATAATTTTAAAATATAAATAAAATGGCATTAGAAATTACAGACGCAAACTTTGACGAACTAGTATTAAAATCAGACAAACCAGTATTAGTAGATTTTTGGGCTGCTTGGTGTGGACCTTGTAGAATGGTTGGACCAATTGTTGATGAAATTCATGCAGAATACGAAGGTAAAGCGATTGTTGGTAAAGTTGATGTAGATGCAAATCAAGAATTTGCAGCAAAATACGGAGTTAGAAATATACCAACTGTTTTAATTTTTAAGAATGGAGAAGTAGTAGATAAACAAGTAGGTGTTGCGCCTAAAAATGTGTATACAGGTAAAATTGATGCTGCTTTATAGTAGTTTAAAAACATATATATATAAAGGTTTGGCTAACGTCAAACCTTTTTTTATTTTGGTAATATGATAAACGTATCAGAAATTCAGTCATCAGAAATAAAAAACCTAGAGTTACTTGCCAAACAAGTTGTAGAAGGTTTTATAACAGGTATGCATAAAAGTCCGTTTCACGGATTTTCTGTAGAATTTTCTGAACACAAACTCTATAATAATGGCGAAAGTACCCGCCATATAGATTGGAAGCTTTTTGCAAAAACCGAAAAACTCTATATTAAAAAATACGAAGAAGAAACCAATTTAAGATGTCATATTATAATTGATAATTCGGCTTCGATGCATTATCCGGTGGTAAAAAAGCAATCTTTAGATCATTTAAATAAAATTGGATTTTCTGTGGTTGCTGCTGCATCTTTAATGGAAATCTTAAAAAGACAACGAGATGCTGTAGGGTTAAGTATTTATTCTGATTCGTATGAATATTATGCTCCAGAAAAAGGAAGCGAACGTCACAGAAAAATGTTACTGCACCAATTAGAGCAATTGTTGGTCTCAGATTCTAAAAAAAGTACAGAGACGTATAAATATTTGCATGAAATTGCAGAAAAGATGCACAGACGCTCTTTAATTTTTTTATTTACGGATATGTTTCAGACAAATAAAGACCAAGAATCACTATTTGAAGCTTTGCGACATCTAAAATATAACAAACATGAGGTTATTTTGTTCCATACTTATGATGGAAAAACAGAATTTGACTTTAATTTTGATAATTCGCCAAAAAAATTTATTGATGTTGAAACGGGTGAGGAAATAAATATTTATGCTGAAAATATTAAAGAAAAATATAAAATCCTTATCGATAAATTCTTTAAAGAATTGAAAAATAAATGCTTACAATATAAAGTTGATTATGTTCCTGTAGATATTCATTCTGGGTTTCATCAGGTGCTTTCTAGCTATTTAATTAGTAGAAAAAATATTTTGTAAATTTTTTACTTTTTTCTTTGTGTAATTCAAAAACAGTGTTATATTTGCCACCGCTAACAGCAACGGTTTGGTAGTTCAGTTGGTTAGAATACCTGCCTGTCACGCAGGGGGTCGCGGGTTCGAGTCCCGTCCAGACCGCGAAAAGGTTCATCGAAAGATGAACCTTTTTTCATTTAAATACTTTTTTCGCTTAGAAAAAAATATTTTCTAATTATTAAACCTTTTGGATCAAGCGCAATTGTTGTGTTTAGGCAAAAATTGTTGTTAATCTAAACAAGAAGAATTCGACATTCTTTACCCCTCTAAATTGAGCTCTAAAAGCTTTTATTTTAGCATTAAAAGATTCTGCCGATGCGTTTGTACTTCTGTTTATGAAATAGTTTAGTATCGATCTATAATTGATTGCTATAGTATTGGCGATGGTATTAAATGCTCTAAACCCTGTATTTTCGACATCTTTGTGCCAATGTGCTAATTTTGTATATGCCACTTGTATTGTTTTAGCCGTATTAAATATATTTCGGAGTCCTTGAACTAAATCAAAAGCAGTTTTAATATCTGGATATTGATTGAAAAGTATCTTGCTTCTAACCTGAGTTCGACGTAAAAAAAGTCATTTTTTAATATAAAAAAAGCAGAATA
>JANQTQ010000242.1:0-9556 GCA_030731625.1 Polaribacter sp.
GATTTGAATAGTCAAGATTAACGATATTCCTTGTGTCTTTCATCCCATTCTTTAAGGTTTTTTTAATAAGTTATATGAATGAAAGAATATGAGTATATGGTAAATGAAGTGTTTAATATTAACCAATTTATATTATAACGATGAAAATTACCAAAAAGCAGCCTATTATATTTCTAAAGCTTTAAATATAGATGATGATAATTCTTTGTATTGGAGAAAATATGCTGAGATTCAATTAAAACTCAATTTTTTTGAAGAAGCTGTAACAGGTTTTAAAAACTGTCTAGACTTAAATGATGATGCTTTTGAAATATATATTGGTTTAACAGATGTTTTATCTTTTTTAGGCGAGTTTGAAGATGCCATTGCAGTGTTATTTAAAGCACAAAAAATATATAAAAATATTGCAGAAATAGAGTACAGACTAGCAGGATTGTTTTTTGTGTTAAACAAAGAAAAATATAGTTTTCATCATTTAATAGAAGGATTTAAAATAGATTATGAGTATCATATCATTTTAAAAGAGGTGTTCCCAACGGTTTTTGAAAACGAAAAAGTGCAAAAACGCATCAATAATTATAAAAACGCAACAGAATAGTCTGTGAATTAAAAATATTTTAAAAAGTCTGAGCTTTAAGTTCAGACTTTTTTTTATGGTTAAAAGTAAAAAAAATAAGTTGTTTTTTTAAATGAATGAATATTTATTCATAAATTTGTATCCTAAAATAAAAAGGTATGGCTCGCAAAATAGACGAAGATAAAATAGCAAGAATTAAAGAAGCTACAATGCAAACTATTGTAGAAAAAGGAATGGAGTCTACAACAATTGCAATGATTGCAAAAAATGCAAATGTGAGTGGAGGTTATTTATACAGAATTTATGCAGGCAAACAAGATTTAATAAATGAATTGTATCATGATAAGGTAAATTCTTTGTACAAAGAATTAGAATCTTTAGTACTATTAAATCAAACAAGTATAAAACCATTAATTAAATCGTTCATCAAAAACCGAATTACCTATTTCTTAAATGAGCCAAACGCATCAAAATTTTTTTATCAATTATTGCACAATGAAAACTTTTTTGCTTCGGATGAGATTAAACATAAAAGTGCTGACTTAATTCTAAAAATTAAAAATATCGGAGTTGCATCTGGTGAAATTTCAAAAGATACAACTGTTTATCAATTGCATTACCACATTTTAGTCTATGCGGTAGATTATATCAATTTTACACGAAAAAATATTTTTGAAGAACAAGAAGTAACCATTAATGATGTAGATAAGTTAACAGAAAATATTTTAAATATTTTAAAATAAATGAGTATCAATTTAAAATTTAAATCAATGAAATTGAGTAGAATAGGAGTGTTTTTCTCCTTTGTATTATGTTTTATAACGACGTTTATAAACGCACAAGATATTTCTTGAAAACAAGCGTATGATTTAATGTTGTCTAAAAATGGCGAGGTAAAAGCTTCTAGTTTTGAAGTAAAAGCGATGGAAGAAGAACACAAAGCCACAAAAGGATTGAGATTGCCAACTGTTGGTGTTTCTGGCACGTATCTTCATTTAGATAAAGACATAACTGCTGATTTAAATGATCAAAGAAATATGGTTGGCGGTTTATTAGGAATAACAAACCCAGCCGAAGTTTTAGGAAACTGGGATTTTACCTTGTTAGAGAAAAACCTAGGTTTTGCAACAGCAGATGTGTCGATGCCTATTTATGCTGGAGGTAAAATTAATGCAGCTAATAAAGCCTCTGAAATAAAATTAGCATTGTCTGAAACCAAGCATAAAATTAAAGAAGATGAATTAACGATACAGTTAATCGATTACTTTTTTAAATTAAAATTAGCACAAGAAGCTGTGCAATTAAGGCAAGAAGTGTATAACGTAATTTTGTTGCACAACGACCAAGCAAATAAGTTTTTCGAAAACGGAATCATTCCAGAAGTAGAAACGTTAAACGCCAAGGTGGCTTTGTCTAACGCAAAGAGAGAATTGTTAGCTGCTAAAAAAGATGTTGATTTAGCTACAACAGCCGTTCAAAATTTAATAGGGATAAATTCAATTTCTGGACTTACCAGCGAATTTAAAATTCCAACCATTGTAAAACCTTTACAAGAATTTACAAATGATATGTTAACCGAAAATGAACAGTTAAAAATCATAGAAAAAAACCATGAGTTAGCAAAAGTGGGTGTAAAAGTAGAAAATAGCGATTATTTTCCTAAAGTAGGAGTTTCTGGAAAATACATCCTATGGACAGATAATTTGCCTTTGGTAGATACAAAATGGTTTGTTGGTCTTGGTGTAGAGTGGGAGTTGTTTAACGGCTTTCAGAGAGAACATAAAATAAAAGCATCAAAATATAAAATATTGCAAGTAGAAGAAATTGATAAACAAGCAAGATTAAATTTAACTACGTATACAGAAAAATTGTACAATACTATGCAAAAGGAATTGGAACAATATGAAAGTTTAAATGCCGATGAAGCATTGGCAAATAGATTAAAGTTTATGAGAACACGAGCATTTGAAGAAGGAACGGGAACTTCTTTGGAAGTAGTGGATGCTACTTTAAAATTATCAGAAATTAAAATACATAAAATTATAGCCTTATACCAGTACAATGTAACTTACGGTGAGTTAATGGTACTTAAAGGAAAAACAGCTTCTTTCTTAAATCAAAATTAATATAAAAATGAGAAATCCAAAATTTATAAAATCATTAATAGGTATCGTAATTCTTTCAATTATAGTACTTATTGGAGTGTGGTTCTTAACCAAACCTAAATCAGTTATTTTACAAGGTAGAATAGAATCAAAAGAAATTTATTTATCAGCTAAAATACCTACACGTATCAATTCTTTTGAAGTTAAAGAAGGCGAAAGTGTAAAAAAAGGACAATTATTAGCAACACTTTTAAGTCCAGAAATTATGGCAAAAGAGCAACAAGCGCTCGCTTTAAGAGAAGCAGCAAATGCGCAAAAAAATAAAGCAACAAACGGCGCAAGAGTAGAAGAAATAAGGGGCGCAAAAAGTGTGTATGAAAAAGCAACTGCAGCTGCAAATGTGATGAAAAAAACGTACGCAAGAATGGCAAATTTATTTAAAGATGGTGTTATTTCTGAACAACAACGAGATGAAATTTTTGCTAAAAAAGAAGTAGCTATAAAAGATCAAGAAGCAGCATTAAGTGTCTATCAAATGGCAATGAAAGGTGCACGAAATGAAGATATAGAAGCAGCAACAGCTTTGGTTAAACAAGCAGATGGAGCATTAACAGAATTAGAAGGTTATAAAAATGAACGAAATATTATAGCACCTATAGATGCAGAAGTTCTTAATTTTTTACCAGAAGAAGGAGAATTAATTGGTGCTGGTTATCCGGTAGTTCATTTGGTAGATTTAGCAAATAGTTATGCCATTTTAAATATTAAAGAAACGAATCTTTTTAACTTTAAAAAAGGAGGTGTTTTTGAAGCTACAATTCCTGCTTTAAAAAATAAAAAGGTACAATTTAAAATTTATTATGTGGCTGCTTTGGGCGATTATGCTACTTGGAGTGCAACAAAAGCAACTGGAGATTTTGATGTTAGAACCTTCGAGATTAAAGCTTCACCAGTTACAAAAGAAGAAGATTTAAGACCTGGAATGAGTATTTTAATTGATTATTCTCAATTTAATGAGTAAAATGAACCCCTTTTTACGGATTGCAAAAAGAGAAATTGCATTATTATTTAATAGTAAGTCGTCTATAGCGCTTGCAATATTATTGCCTTTTATTTCTATTTTGTTTTTCAATACGCTTTTAAGTGAAGGTGTTGCAAGAGATTTGCCTGTTGCTGTGGTAGATTTAGATCATACTGCAACTTCTAGAAATGTAATTGCGCAATTAGATGCAGCTCCAGAGATTAAAATTGGTTTTTATCCTATCAATCAGCAAAAAGGAGAAGAATTAATTCGTTTAGGAAAAGCGTATGGTGTAATCACGATTCCTCAAAATTTTGAAGCCGATTTAAAAAGTGGTAAACAAGTAAATATTATCAACCAATACAATAGTAATTTACTATTAGCTGGTGGTCTAGAATATAAAGCATTTCGAAAAGTTATCGGAACAATTTCGGCAGGAATAAACATAGAAAAGCAACGAAAAAAAGGAGTTTCATTACAACAGGCTTTGATAAATTATCAGCCAATTGTGGCAGAAAACCATGTGTTGTCAAATCCGTATACAAATTATTCTTATTATTTAAATACCGGATTTTTAACGATGTTTTTTCAATTATTTGTGATGTTAACTACTATTTATTGTTTCGGAGCAGATTTAAAATATAGCAAAGGAAATAAGTTGTTAAGTATTGCAAATGGTAGTTTATTGGCAATTATTTTAGGAAAAGTTTTACCATATACAATCTGGTTTCTATTAGTAGGCATTATTACATTATTAAGTATGTATGTTTGGCAAGATTTCCCGTTTTCTGGAAGCAAAATAATGGTCCTTGTTGGGTTACTTTTATTGATTTTAGCCAATCAATCATTGGCGTTATTTTTTATTTCGGTAAGTAGTAGTTTTAGAGAAGCTTTAACAATTGGTTCTGGTTTTGGTGCAGTAAGTCTTTCTTTTTCGGGAATTACATTTCCTATTTTTGGAATGCCGATACTATTGCAATGGTTAAGTCAGATTTTTCCTTTTACACATTTTTTCGAGCTATTATTAGATCAATCTCAACGTGGTTTTCCAACATTCTATTCTGTACGCTCAATCGTTATCTTAGTCATTTTATGTATCGTGCCAATTACATTAAGTTGGTTTAAATTAAAAAGATTGTTTTTAAAAGGTAAGTTTCATCACAACATTTAAAATGAAGAATTTATATAGATCATATTACAAAGGAAAAATCTCATTTTGGAATGCTTTTAGAACAGAATGGAATTCAATTAAATCAGACAAGGCGGTTGTAAGTACTTTTTTATCTGTAGCGTTTATTATTTTAGTGGTGTACACCTATATCTACTCAAATCAAATAATTAAAGAAGTTCCGGTTGCGGTTATAAACCAAGATGGTACAAGAATGAGTAGAGATTACATTGCGATGTTAGAGTCTACCGAAGGAACAAAAACAATCACCAAATTTACAGATTTAGAAGCCGCCAAAGTAGCTTACTATTCAAGAAAAGTACAAGGAATTGTGATGATTCCAAAGAATTTTGAGAAAGATATTAGAAGTGGTAAACAAACCACAATTACTACTTTTTCTGATGCTGCTAATATGTTGTTTTATAAACGTGTTTTAGGTGATGTAACTACGATAAATGGATATTTTAGTGCAGGAATATCAATAAAAAAAGAAATGGCAAAAGGTGTTTCTTTGGATGAAGCTCAGAAAAATTATACGCCAATAAAAGCAATATCTACTAGTTTGTTTAATACAAATTCGGGGTATGCAACGTATTTAATACCAATGTTAACGGCATTAATTATTCAATTAGTATTGTTGATGGGAATTGGGCTTTTAAGTGGTTCTAGACGAGAAACAATAACAACGCACACACAATTTCCAAGAATATTACATAAAAGAGGAGTAATCGTTATTTTATTAGCAAAAGCTTGTTTGTATACTTTAATTTATATGGTAATTATTCCAATTCAAGTAGGAATTGTTTATTCAATTTTTGACATTCCTGTTCGTTCTTCGTTGCTTTCAATTTATGTATTTATCATTCCGTATATATTTTCTGTGGTGTTTTTAGGAATATCTATCAGTTCATTTTTTAAGAGAAGAGAAGATTCTATTGTGTTTTTAGTGTTGCTTTCTATTCCGTCATTAATGTTAAGCGGATTGTCTTTTCCTGTAGAAGGATTTTCACCGTTTTATAAATTTATTTCAGACATCATTCCGTCTACTTCTGGTATGAATGGCTTTGTTAAATTAACACAAATGGAAGCTTCGTTTTTAGATGTATTAAAAGAATGGAATCATTTATGGTTTTTAACTGGATTTTATTTTGTGATTGCCGCCATTTCTTTAAAAGTAAGGGCAAAAAAAGAGTTGATTTTAAAAAGGACATACTAAAAAGAGACTACTTTCAATCAGAATTTATTTTTGTAAATCATTATGATCAGAAAATTAGTTTAGAAACAAACCAAATTAAAATCCCTTTTCTTATTTTTTCTTAAATTTCTAGTATCTTCGTTTTTCAAAAATAAATAAAACTTTAAATGGAGAGAAAAGTTAAAGATTATGTAATTATTGGTTTAAAAGGGATTGCAATGGGTGCTGCAGATGTTGTTCCTGGTGTTTCTGGAGGAACAATTGCATTTATTTCTGGAATTTACGAAGAATTACTAGGATCTATTAGTAATGTTAACCTTAGCTTACTTAAAACTTTAAAAAAAGAAGGGTTTAAAGCAGCCTGGAAACAAGTAAATGGTAATTTTCTATTATCTCTTTTTATTGGTATTTTTATCAGTATTATATCTTTAGCAAAAGTTATAAAATATTTATTAGAAAACGAACCTATTTTATTGTGGTCTTTCTTTTTTGGTTTGGTGCTGGCAAGTATCATTTATATAGCTAAACAAATTACAAAATGGAATGTTATTTCATTTGTATTTTTAATTTTAGGAGCATTTTTAGCCTATTATATAACAACTTTAAATCCTCTGGTAACAGAAAATTCTAGTTTATTATTTATGTTTTTTGCTGGTGCAATTGCAATATGTGCCATGATATTACCAGGGATTTCTGGAGCATTTATTTTAGTATTATTGGGTGCATATCAACCTGTTTTATCAGCTGTAAATGATAGAGATATTAAGACAATAGCAGCTGTTGGTTTAGGGGCAATTGTAGGTATTTTAAGTTTTTCTAAAGTTTTAAATTGGTTGTTTGCAAATTATAAAAATTACACTTTAGCCGCTTTAACAGGGTTTATTATTGGTTCTTTAAACAAAATTTGGCCTTGGAAAGAAACCCTAACTTGGCGCATAGATTCTCATGGTGTCGAGGTTCCGTTTAACGAACAAAGTGTTTCTCCTCTTTCTTTTAATGGTGATGCACAATTAATGTTGTCAATTATTTTAGCTATTGTAGGATTTGCGTTAATTTTATTGATGGAAAAATTGGCCGATAATAGACAGTAAATGCAGGTAGAGAGAACCTTTAAACAAAAATTTAACCTTTTTTTGAAAGGTTTATTAATGGGTGTTGCAAACAAAGTACCTGGTGTTTCTGGAGGTACTGTTTCGTTTGTTTTAGGTTTTTATGAAGAGTTAATTTTCTCTTTTAGACGAGTAAATTTAAATGCCTTAAAATTTCTCTTAAACGGCAGGTTTAAAAGTTTTTTTCAATACACAAATGCACAATTTGTAAGCTTAATAATGTTTGGAAGCATCTTTAGTTATTTTAGTGCTTCCTTAATTTTAGACTATTTTTTAGAACATTACGAGTTGTATGTTTGGAGCTGGTTTTTTGGGATGATTATTGGTTCTATCTATTATATTGGGAAAGATTTTGGCAAATGGACTAGAAGAAATTTTATTTTTCTAATTTTGGGGATTACGCTAGGTCTTGGTATTAGCTTTTTAACACCAGCAAAAGAAAACGATAACCTTTGGTTTGTGTTTGTATGCGGAATTATAGGTGTTTCTGGAATGACGCTACCTGGACTCTCTGGCTCTTTTATTTTAATTTTATTAGGCAACTACGTACTCCTTTTAATAGATTCTGTAAACATTTTATTACACGTAGTTACAAGTCTTGTTTCAGGTGATTTTGAGGTTTTATCAGACCCTATTAAAATAAGATATTTAAAAATAATTGCTGTTTTTACAGGAGGTTCTGCCTTTGGATTGATTTCAATTTCGCATGCTTTAGGTTATGTTTTAAAACGTTGGAATAAAATTGTAAACGCCATTATTATTGGTTTTATAACAGGTTCTTTGGGGATTGTTTGGCCATGGAAAGATAAAATATACGCAATAAATAATGGTAACTTTTTGGTAGATCAAGAAGGGAATAAAGTAATTGAAAACTACCAAAGATATATTCCAGATATATATAGCATAGAAACATTTTTTGCTATCTTTTTTATCTTTTTTGGTATTGGATTAATATTGGCAATAGATTATTATGAAAGAAGAAAACAATAAGATTTTTGGTTTATTAGGTAAAAACATTTCGTATTCTTTTTCTAGAGGATATTTTACAGAAAAGTTTGAAAAATTAAACCTAACAAACTATAAATATGTAAATTTTGATATTCAAAAAATACAAGATTTCCCTGCTATTACTAAAGAAAATCAAAATTTAGGAGGCATTAATGTAACCATCCCTTATAAAGAAGAAGTAATTCCTTTTTTAGATAAACTAGATGAAACTGCAAAAAATATTGGGGCAGTAAATACTATTAAATTCACAAAAAGAGGAAATTTAAAAGGGTATAATTCTGATGTAGTTGGTTTTGAAAATTCTATAAAACCACTGCTAAAAAAACATCATAAAAATGCATTGATTTTAGGTACAGGAGGTGCTTCTAAAGCAATAGCATACGCCTTAAATAAAAATAATATTAAGTTTAAATTTGTTTCTAGAAAACCAGAAGGAAATACAGAAATTTCTTATGAAAGTTTAACGCAAGAAAAGCTTCAAAAATATACGGTAATTATTAATTGTACACCTCTGGGAACTTTTCCAGAAATCGAAAAACATCCAAATATTCCGTATCAATTTATTACAGAAAATCATTTATTATTCGATTTAATCTATAATCCAGAGGTTTCAACCTTTTTATCCAAAGGAAAGGAAAAAGGTGCAATCATTAAAAATGGGTATGAAATGTTGCAATTACAAGCAGAAGAATCATGGAGAATTTGGAACGATTAATTAATAATACTTACAAACTTAACTTGTAGATTTTGTAAGTTTCTGTATCTTTATACATTATGTAAATAGTATTTTATAAACGACCTTAAACATTGTAGATATGTTAGATGAAAATGAAAAAAACGAATTAGAAGCATCAGTAAAAGTAATTGAAACTAGTTCTAAGCCAATAGAAAAAATAGAAGTAGCGCAAACGGTAAAAGCAGATAATACCAATGAAGCTGTTGATGAA
This sequence comes from Polaribacter sp., assembly GCA_030731625.1. GTDB lineage: Bacteria > Bacteroidota > Bacteroidia > Flavobacteriales > Flavobacteriaceae > Polaribacter. The sequence continues at coordinate 9,131 of JANQTQ010000242.1, forward strand.
ATTGAAAAATCTGTTGCAGAAGATGCAGAAAATGATGAGTCTAAAGAAGACGATTCGCCTGTGGTAGATTATGATACGTTTACAATCGAGGAATTAGTGTTAACTTTAAAACAAACGTTAGCAGATAATCCTGTTCAAAAGATAAAATCGAAAGTAGACGCTATTAAAACTGCTTTTAATCAAAAGTTTGGGGCAATGTTGGCAGAGAAAAAGGCAGCCTTTTTAGCGGAAGGTGGTAATTCTATTGATTTTCAGTTTTCAAGTCCTATAAAATCAGATTATAATCAACTATTATCAGATTATAAAAAGGAAAGAGATGGTTTTTATAAAAATTTAGAAAATAAATTAAATGAAAACTTTATAAAACGTGAGCAAGTTATAGAAAATCTTAAAAGTTTAATTGAAGAAGCAGATACTTCTACAATG
>JANQTQ010000242.1:9566-10996 GCA_030731625.1 Polaribacter sp.
GTATAAAAAATTTAAAGAAATTCAAGATACTTGGCGTACAATTGGTGCTGTGCCAAAATCTCATTATAATGATACTTGGAAAACGTATCATCATCATGTAGAGCGTTTTTACGATTTATTACATTTAAGTAATGATTTTAGAGATTTAGAATTTAAACACAATCTAGAGAGAAAATTAGAAATTATAGCACAAGCAGAGGCTTTATCTAAAGAAACAGATATTAATGTTGCTTTTAAAGAATTACAAGATTTACATAAAAAGTGGAAAGAAGATGTTGGGCCAGTAGCTCAAGAAATGCGTGAAGAGGTTTGGCATAAATTTAGTGCAGCAACAAAAAATATTCATGATAAAAGACATGATTATTATAAAGAAATGCGCACTAAATATGATGAAATCATCGAAAAAAAATTAGTGGTTATTAACGCTATTAATGCTTATGATCCCTCTAAAAACAAATCTCATAGCGATTGGCAAAAAAGTATTAATGAAATAGAAAGATTACGCAAAGAATATTTTGACGCTGGTAAGTTGCCATATTCTAAAAGTGAAGAAGTTTGGCAAAAATTTAAAAAAGCAACAAAGAAATTTAATGCTGCTAAAAATGTTTTTTACAAACAAGAAAAGAACGGACAGCAAGAAAATTTAGAACAAAAAATTGCACTAATCGAATATGCAGAATCTATAAAAGATAGCGATGATTGGGAAATGGCTACGAATGGCATGAAAAAAGTGCAATCTGATTGGAAAAAAATTGGTCATGTGCCACGTAAATTTTCTGATGATATTTGGAAACGTTTTAAAGCAGCGTGTAATCATTATTTTGATAGATTACACGAACAAAAAAATGCTGTAAGTAAAGAAGAGCAGTTAATTGTAGATGCTAAGAAAGAGTTTTTAGATAAACTAAAAGAAACCAATGAAACAACAAAAGAAGCGGTTTTAGAAGCTATAAATTCTTGGAAAGAATTAGGAAGGTTGCCAAGAGAAATGCGCCATTTAGATGGTAAATTTAACAAGCAAATAGATAAAATGCTAGAAAGTTTATCTTTAGATAAAAATGAGGTTTCTATGTTAAAATTTACAAATCTTATAGATTCTTTAGCAGATGACAATGATGTTAGAAAATTAGATTCTGAACAAATATTTGTTAGAAAAAAGATTGATGAGGTTTTTAAAGAAATTCAACAATTAGAAAACAATATGGGCTTTTTCTCTAATGTAGATGAAAACAATCCGCTTTTTCTAAATGTTAAAAATAGAGTTGAAGCGTTTAAAGAAGATTTAGCAATCTGGAACGAAAAATTAAGCTACCTTAAAAAGTTAGATTATTAAACATAATAAATCCTTTAGGCTTTTTGTCTAGAGGATTTTGGTTTAAATAGGCACTTTCAGAAGTAACGGACTTTTGTAGAAGATATTCAAAAAAAAG
>JANQTQ010000243.1 GCA_030731625.1 Polaribacter sp.
AGGTTTTAAAAATTGCACACGAATTAAAAGATTCTGATGTAAACTATTTTAGAGCGGGAATTTGGAAACCAAGAACAAGACCAGGAATGTTTGAAGGTGTTGGCGAAATTGGTTTAAGATGGTTAAAGAAAGTAAAAGCAGAAACAGGTATGAAAACCTGTACAGAAGTGGCAAACGCTGCACACGTAAAATTAGCAATAGAAAACGATGTTGATTTATTATGGATTGGCGCGCGTTCTACAGTTTCTCCTTTTATCATGCAAGAAATTGCAGATGCTTTGCAAGGAACAGACAAAATTGTATTGGTTAAAAATCCAGTAAATCCAGATTTAGCTTTATGGTTAGGCGGAATTGAAAGATTATATACTGCAGGAATCAAGAATCTTGGCGCAATTCACAGAGGATTTTCTACGTACGAAAAATCTAAATATAGAAATATTCCAGAATGGCAATTAGCTATTGAGTTTCAAAATAAATTTCCAGATTTACCATTAATTTGTGATCCATCACATATTACAGGAAATAGAGAAATGATTCAAGAAGTTTCTCAAACAGCTTTAGATTTAAATTTTGATGGTTTAATGATTGAAACGCATTTCGACCCAGAAAACGCTTGGTCTGATGCTGCTCAACAAGTTACACCAGCAAAATTAAAGTCTATTATGGGAGACTTAAAAATCAAAAAAGAAACAGAAACAGCGCCAACGTATAGAGAGCCTTTAGAAAATTTAAGAGCTCAAATTAACGTTATCGACGATCAGTTAATTGATTTATTAGGAAAACGTATGAAAACTGCCGATAAAATTGGTCAGTTAAAGAAAGATCAAAACGTAGCTGTTTTACAATCACGTCGTTGGAACGAGATTTTAGGAAACATGGTTTTAGAAGGAAGCAATAGAGGATTAAGTGAAGAGTTTGTTTTAAGAATGTTTAAAGCAATTCACCAAGAATCTATCAATCATCAAGAAAAAATTATCAACGGATAGTCTTTAATTCCAATTTTTTACATAAAATACTTTCAAGTTTTTAAAATTTGAAAGTATTTTTTTTTGGGCGTTACCAAGCAAAAAAGCTTGGTCAGGCTTTCACACTCGCTTTTTTTGTAGAAAAAACAAAAAAGAGCTCAAACAATTGCTCAATCCTTAACGCAAATACGAACTTTAATAAAGAAGTTTTAAACTATTAATTTAGAATTTTCACAACATTTACAAACCTCACAGGTTTTCAAAAAGATGTTTTCTATCATTCAATGTGAAAAAATAATGGTTTTTCTAAAACTGTCACTTCGAGTGAAATTTCTTTTTCAGAAATTTTGTATCGAGAAGTTGTTTTAATTCGTGATTTCGTGCCAATTTCAATCCAAATTTTCTTAAATCAATTTTAATTCTGCATCTTTGTAGTAATGACAGGAATTGTATACAAATCTACAGGAAGTTGGTATCACGTAAAATCCACAGATGGTGAGTTTCATCAATGTAGAATCAAAGGAAAATTCAGAATAAAAGACATCAAAAGCACCAATCCAATTGCGGTTGGCGATAAAGTTGTATTCGATTTAGAAAAAAAAGGAGATGAAGAAACAGGCGTTATCAAAAAGATTTTAGATAGAGATAATTTCATTGTACGTAAATCTGTAAATCTTTCTAAGCAAATACATATTATTGCATCTAATATCGATCAGGTTTTTTTATTAATTACCATAAATAATCCGCCAACATTTACCACTTTTATCGATCGATTTTTAGTATCAACAAGAGCCTACAGAATTGATACAATTTTGGTTTTTAATAAAATTGATGCGTATGAAATTGAGCAAAAAGCAGAGGTTTTATATTTAAAAGATATTTACGAAAAAATTGGGTATACCTGTATTGAAGTTTCATCAACCAAAAATAAAAACGTTGATAAAATTAAAGAATTAATGACTGGCAAAACATCGATGTTTGTGGGGCATTCTGGTGTTGGCAAATCTACGTTGGTAAACGCTGTAGAGCCAACTTTAAATTTAAAAACAAAAGAAATTTCTGATCAACATAATCAAGGTAAACACACCACAACGTTTGCAGAAATGTTCGATTTAAGTTTTGATGCAAGAATTATAGATACGCCAGGAATTAAAGGTTTCGGAATTGTAGATATCGATAAATATGAATTAGGTGATTATTTCCCAGAGTTTTTTGAGATGAAACAACATTGTAAATTCAATAATTGTTTGCATTTAAAAGAACCAAATTGTGCCGTAAAAGAAGCCTTAGAAACCGAAGAAATTTCTTGGTCTCGTTATAAAAGTTACTTACAAATTTTAGATGGCGAAGATGGCGGTGAACATTATAGGACAGATATTTGGGACGAAGTAGAAGAAGAACCAGAGTCATAAATGAAAATAGTAATTCAAAGAGTTTCTGAAGCTAGTGTTACAATTAATGAAGTCAAAGTAGCAAACATCAAAAATGGATTGCTAATTCTTTTAGGAATTGTAAATGAGGATGCTCAAGAAGATATTGATTTTTTAGTACGGAAAATTGCAAATTTGCGCATTTTTAATGACGAAAACGATATGATGAACAAGTCACTTTTAGATATTGATGGAGAAGTAATTGTGGTGAGTCAGTTTACCTTGCAAGCATCCACCAAAAAAGGAAACAGACCAAGTTATATAAAAGCGGCAAAGCCGGATGTTGCAATTCCGTTGTACGAGAATTTTGTAAAATCCTTAGAAAAAGAATTGCATAAAAAAGTGCAAACTGGCGAATTTGGCGCAGATATGAAAGTAGCCTTACTAAACGACGGACCAGTAACGATCATTATCGATTCTAAGAATAAAGAGTAATTTTTATGGATTTTATTGATGTGCATACACATACTTTTTCTTCGGATACAAATGTGTTTTCAATTGTAAATAGCTATCCAAATTCATTAAATTTTTGGCAACCTTTTTCAATCGGAATTCATCCTTGGTTTATTAAGAATGATACATTTGAAGAAGAATTACTATTTGTAGAAACAAAACTTCAAGATAAAAATTGTGTCGCTTTAGGAGAATGTGGTTTAGATAAACTAATTGATGTAGATTTTGAACTTCAAAAAGCGGTTTTTAAAATGCAAATTTTAGTATCAGAAAAATATAAAAAACCTTTGATAATTCATTGTGTAAAAGCCTATCAAGAAATTATTGAAATCAAAAAACAAGTAAAACCAACTCAAAAATGGGTTTTACACGGATTCAATAAAAGCAAACAATTGGCAGAAAGTTTCATCAAAAACGGAATACTACTTTCTTTTGGCGCGGCAATGATCAAAAATAAAAAGTTGCAAGAAGTTTTTTTAGAAATTCCAATTTCATCCATTTTATTAGAAACTGATGATTCCGAATTAGAAATTCAAGCAATTTATCAGAAAGCATCAGAAATAAAAAACATACATTTAAAAGATTTGCAAGAGGCAATTCATCAGAATTTTAAAAGGATATTTACAAAATGAGTTGGTTAGAACGTACAGAATTATTAGTTCAAAAAGAAGGATTAGAAAAATTACAAAAAGCAAATATTTTAATCGTTGGTTTGGGCGGAGTAGGTTCGTTTGCAGCCGAGTTTATAGCAAGAGCAGGTGTACAAAAAATGACACTTGTAGATGGCGATGTTTTTGATATTACCAATAAAAACAGACAATTAACGGCATTAGATTCTACAATTGGGAAATCGAAGGCGCAGGTTTTAGCCAGTAGATTAAGAGATATAAATTCAGAAATTGAATTAATAATTTTAGAAGAATTTTTATCGCCAGAAAGAGCTTTTGAAATTGTGTCAAAAGAATTTGATTACGTTTTAGACTGTATCGATAGCATTACTCCGAAAATAAATTTGATTGTTGCCGCAAGAAGAAAAAAGGTGAAAATAATTTCTTCGATGGGCGCAGGAGGCAAGTTAGATGCTACTAAAATAAAAATTAAAGATATTTCGCAAACTAAAAACTGCACAATGGCAAGAACTTTGCGCAAAAGATTAAAGGAACACAAAGTAGATAAAGGAGTAAAAGCGGTATATTCAGAGGAATTTCAAATAGCAGAAAGCCTAAAAATGACCAATGGAGAAAATTATAAAAAATCTTTTTATGGCACTATTAGCTATATGCCAGCCGCATTTGGGTTGCAAGCAGCAGCTTTTGTAATTAACGAAATTATAAAAAAGTAACAAATAGTTTCCATGGAATATATTTTTTATATATATTTGCCCAGGAAAATAAATCTTAATTAATTTAAATCAAATAAAAATGAAAAAAATATTAGTAGCATTAGTTGTAGTGGCATCAGTTTTAACTGCATGTAAAAATGAAAAAAAACAACAATTAGCAGTTAACGATACCTTTAATGGAGCAGAAGATGTAGCAATTGTAGTTTCAGAAAAATACAATGTAGATCTTGCTGCATCAGTTTTAAATTGGAAAGGAACAAAACCCTTAGGAGCGCATGATGGTGTTGTTTCTTTAAAAAATGGAAGTTTAGTTTTAGAAGAAGGAAAATTAATTGACGGAGAGTTTGTAATTGATATGAATTCAATTAAAAATGTGGATATGAAAGGAACAGAAGGAGCTGGAAAAATTGAAGGTCATTTAATGTCTGCAGACTTTTTTGATGTAGCTAAATATCCTACTTCTAAATTTGTAGTTACGAGTGTTAAAGATACAGGAGCTGGAAAAATTGATGTAACAGGGAAGTTAACAATAAAAGACGTTACAAAAACGGTAACAATACCTGCAATGATTTCTACAAATGCTGGTATCACTACTTTTAAAAGTGAAACTTTTAAAATTAACAGAACAGACTATAATGTAAAATATGGTTCAAAATCGTTCTTTGATAATTTAAAAGATAAATTTATTGACGATATTATGGAAATGTCTTTTGTAGTAAAAACAAAAGCGTAATTTAAACTTAATTTAAATAACATTTAAAATTTAAAAAACATGAAATCAAATAAAGCAGATAGACCTTGCGGGTGTGGAAATACGCAAGATGCAAATGGTAATTGTGATGGATCACACTTAAACAAATAGAGAAATAAAAACAGTTTTTTTTAATAGAATGCAAACCCAAAACATAAAGTTATGGGTTTTTTTTTTAAATTGCGTTGCTATTAAAAATGAATCAATGTTAAAAAATATTTCCCCTATACTATTTCTACTTTTTCTTTGTACAAATTTCTATTCTCAAAACATCAATTTTTCGTCGCTGCTAATTCCTAAAGAATTAAAAGAAAACGCGAATGCAGTTGTAAGAAATAACCAAACTATAATTGATGTTTTAGATAAAGACGATATGATAATTACTGTAGACAGAACAGTAACAATTTTAAATAAAATTGGAGATAGAAATGTAGATGCTGCAGTTGGTTATGATGATAACTCTGATATAAAAAAATTAGAAGCAATTATTTACGATGCTTTTGGAAATGAAATTAAAAAAATAAAGAAGAACGATTTTGTTGATGTAAGTGCTGTAGACGGCGCCACTTTATACTCTGATTCTAGGGTAAAATATCTTGATTATACGCCAATTTCTTACCCATATACAGTCCATTTTTATTTTGAAAAGAAAACGTCTTCAACCGGTTTTTTACCAAATTGGAATCCGATTGAAGGGTATTTTGTTTCTGTTGAAAATAATTCGTATCAAGTAAATTTACTAAAAGGTGAAGCCAGAATAAAGGAGAAGCATTTTGATGGTTATGAAATTAAGAAATCTATTGATGAAACTAAAATATCTTACGCCATAAAAAATGTAAAATCTATTGAATACGAAAATTTGAGTCCGTCTTTAAATCAATTGAGTCCAATAGCTTTAGTTGCCTTAAATTACTTTAAAACAGACGGCGTAAACGGTCAATATAAAGATTGGAAAGAATTTGGTTATTGGATGTCTAATTCTTTATTAAAAGGAAGAAATATTATTGATCAAGCTACAAAAGATAAAGTGTTAGCGCTGGTATCAGGAATTGAAGATCCCATAGAAAAAGCAAAAATTGTGTATCAGTTTATGCAAAACAAAACAAGATACATTAGTGTACAAGTTGGTATTGGGGGCATACAACCAATTGCAGCAAATGAAGTGGATAGATTGGGGTATGGAGATTGTAAAGGATTAACAAATTACACCAAATCGTTGTTAGATATTGTGGGTGTTACTTCTTATTATTCCCATATTGAAGCAGATAGATACGAAAAAGTGTCGTTCGAAAAAGATTTTGCTTCCTTAGAACAAGGTAATCATGTTATTTTAAATATCCCAAATAATGGAAATGATATTTGGTTAGAATGTACAAGTCAAACTGCTCCTTTTGGTTTTCTAGGCGATTTTACAGATGATAGAGATGCTTTGGTTATGACTTCAGAAGGCGGAGTTCTTAAACACACAACATCTTATAAAAACGAACAAAATTCACAGAACATAGCTGCAAATATTATATTAGATGAAAATGGAGACGTAAATGCAGTTCTTAAAACAGTTTCTAAAGGATTGCAATATGATGATAAATATACCCTAGAAAATTATAACGAGGAAGAATTAGCAAGTTATTATAAATCAAAAATTTGGAGTTATAACAACAATTTAGAGATAAGCACTATTTCACTTAACAATAATAAAGAAGAAGTTGTTTTTACTGAAGATTTAGAGGTAACAATAAAAAATTATGCAACAATAAGCGAAAATGAGTACCTGTTTAGAGTAAATGTTTTTAACACAGAAAGTTTTATCCCTAAAAGGTATAGAACTAGAGTATCTCCGCTTAAAATTAGTAGAGGTTATAACGATGTAGATGAAAATATAATAACGATTCCTGCTACCTATCAGTTTACACTTTTACCAGAAAATAAAGAACTCACCACAAAATTTGGAACCTACACAATTTCTTTTCAAAAAGTAAACGAAACTCAGTTTAAATATATAAAATCAATAGCTATAAATGAAGGTGTTTACACCAAAGAAGACTATGACGATTATAGAAGATTTAGACGAAGTATTGTAAAGTTAGAAAATACAAGAATTGCAATTACAAAAAAATAAAAGGTATGAAAAAGTTAATTTTAGTAGCATTCTTATTGCTGCAAATCTCCGTAAATGCTCAAGATTACAAATTTAGTAAAGTCTCTAAAGAAGAATTAAATGAACAATTTTATCCTTTAGATTCATCGGCAAGTGCAGCTTATTTATATAAATATAGACGGTCTTATTTCGATTATGTGCAAAATGAAGGTTTTTGGTTGGTTACGGAAGTTCATGAACGTATAAAAATTTATAACAAAGAAGGTTTTGAGTATGCTACAAGGCTTGTAAATATTTACACGCCAGATCGTGGAGATAGAGAAAGTGTGGCTAATATTAAAGCGTATACGTATTATTTAGAAAACAAAAAAGTTGAGAAAGAGAAACTAGAGGATGAAGGCATTTTTAAAGAACAACTAGATGATAATTATACGCAAGTAAAAATTACAATGCCAAAAATAAAAGAAGGGTGTGTTTTAGAAATTAGGTATAAAATATATTCTCCGTATGCAGAATATATTGGCGATGTTAATTTTCAAGCCGGAATTCCTATTAAAAAATATCAAACTCAAATAGAAGTTCCTGAGTATTATGTGTATAAAAAAATATCTAAAGGATACTTTAATATTAAGATGGAAACAGACTCAAAAAGTGCTGCGATAGGAAGTCTTAGATTTAGTACGGATGTTTTTAAATTTGAAGGAGATAACATTCCGCCGTTAAAAAATAATGAACCTTTTGTATCAAATGCTGATAATTACAGAGGAGGTGTGAAATTTGAATTGGCAGAAACAGATTTTACAAGCATTGGAGGTGATTTTAAAAGATTTTCTAGTTCTTGGGAATCTGTAAGTGATAAAATTTATAAATCTTCTAATTTTGGTGGCGAATTAGATAAAACGAGTTACTTTAAAAAAGATGTAACTGCTTTGTTGGTAGATGCTAAATCAGAAAAAGAGAAACTTTCTTTAATATTTCAATTTGTAAAAACCAAGGTAAAATGGAATGGGAATTACGGTAAATATGCTAGTAAAGGTGTAAAAGATGCGTATGAAGAAAATGTTGGTAATGCAGCCGATATTAATTTAATGCTAACAGCAATGTTGCGTTTTGCAGGTTTAAAAGCAGATCCTGTTTTAGTAAGTTCTAGAGGAAATGGAGTGCCAATTACCCCAACTTTAAACGGCTTTAATTATGTAATATCTATTGTAAATTTTGCAGACAATACCTATGCTTTATTAGATGCAACAGAGCCATATAGTTTACCTAATGTTTTGCCAGTAAGGGCTTTAAATTGGAATGGGAGAATTGTAAAAGAAGATGGTAGTTCTTCGTGGATAAAACTAGATACGGATAAACAGGCAAGTGTAGAAAATATTATTATGTTTAAGTTTACTGATGATTTTGTTGGTGAAGGGATGATTAGAACTAAATTCGAGAATTTAAGTGCTTTAGATTTTAGAAGCAATTATGGTCATATAAAAGAAGAAGATTTAAGAGCAAAATATGAAGAAGCTAATGGCATTGAAATTGATGAATTTAAATTGTCTAATACCTTAGAATTAGCAAAACCGGTGTTAAGAATGGTTAAATTTATGAGTGAAGATTTGGTAGAAGAAATTAGTGGAAAATTATATATAGAACCTTTAATTTTTTTAACTCAACACCAAAATCCGTTTAAATTAGAAGAAAGAAAATACCCTGTAGATTTCGATTCTCCTTGGAAAAACACAAATAGAGTTTCATTTCATATCCCAAAAGGATATAAAGTAGAATCGCTTCCAGAAACATTAGCTATCGGTTTGCCAAATAATATTGGCGTTTTTAAATACCAAGTTAGACAAGTTGGAAATCAAATAAAAGCAGTTTCTATTTTAGAGTTTAATAGTTCTTTGATATCAGCTCAAGATTACCCTTATTTAAAAGATTTTTATGGAAAGTTAGTAGACAAACAATCAGAAAAAATAGTATTAATTAAAGAATAAGGGTTTTATTACAAATTAATTACAGTTGTATTTTTAACCTGTTCTATAGCAAAAATACTGTGTGTGCTGCCAATATATTTGATGGCTGTTAATTTAGAAACCATAAAATTCCGATATTCTTCCATGTCTTTTACATAGATTTTTAAAATATAATCAAAATCGCCACTTACGTGAAAACACTCAGAAACTTCTTCTAGTTTTAATATTTCACGCTCAAAAGTGGTGACATATTCTCTAGAATGCTGAATTAATTTTAAATGGCAAAAAACCAAAAAAGACTTTTCAATTTTGTTCTTGTTGACGATGGCAACGTATTTATCAATAACGTTTTCTTTCTCTAATTTTTTAATACGTTCATAAACAGCCGTTACAGATAAATTGAGCTGTAAAGACAAGCGTTTTGTAGTTTGTTTACTGTCGTTTTGTAATAAATTAATGAGTTTTTTATCCGTAGAATCTAATTGCATACTTAAATATTATCTAAAAAATGATTTTTAATGAATCGTTATTAGTTTTTAAAACTAATAAATAACTCAAATTTAGAAAAATAATCTATATATATTGTTTTATGTTGATATAATTTCTATTTAGTTGTTGATTTGTCTTGAATTTAAAACTACTACAAATGAGCTTCAATCCAGCAGATAACATTCAAGATTTACAATATTATGGTGAATTTGGAGGTGTAAATCCTTCAATATCAGATTCATCAACATTTACTTTTTTAGCAGCAAAAACAATGTTTGACACTTTTGAAGGAAATGCAGACGGTTGTTATCTGTACGCTCGTCATTCTACGCCAAGCAATTTGTATTTAGGCAAAGCTTTAGCAGCCATGGAAGGCACAGAAACTGCAAATGTTTCAGCATCAGGAATGGGCGCAATTACACCCGTAATTTTACAGCTTTGTGGTGCTGGTGATCATGTTGTTTCAAGTAGAACTATTTACGGGGGAACCTATGCTTTCTTAAAAAACTTTATACCAAGATTAGGTATAAAAACTACTTTTGTTGACATTACAAAGTTAGCTATTGTAGAAGCTGCAATTACTAAAAATACAAAGATTTTATATTGTGAAGCAGTAAGTAATCCGTTGTTAGAAGTTGCAGATATTGCCGCTTTATCCGCTTTAGCTAAAAAACACAATTTAAAATTAGTAGTAGATAATACGTTTTCTCCACTGTCAATTTCGCCAGCAAAATTAGGAGCAGATGTTGTTTGCCATAGTTTAACAAAATTTATAAATGGCTCTTCGGATACTGTTGGAGGCGTAGTTTGTGGAACGCAAGAATTCATCAATGATTTACGAAATGTAAATGACGGTGCGTCGATGTTATTAGGTTCTACAATGGATAGTTTAAGAGCTTCATCCATCTTAAAAAACATGCGAACTTTGCATATTAGAATGAAGCAACACAGTTATAATGCTGCTTATTTGGCTGATAAATTTCAAGCTGATGGATTAATAACAGTCTATCCAGGTTTAGAATCTCATCCTTCTCATAAACTTTTTAAAAGCAACATGAATACCGAATTTGGTTTTGGAGGAATGCTTACTATTGATGTTGGTACCTTAGAAAAAGCAAATGAATTAATGGAATTAATGCAACAGAAAAACATAGGGAATTTAGCTGTAAGTTTAGGTTTTTATAGAACTTTATTTTCGGCTCCTGGCACGTCTACTTCTTCAGAAATACCTGCGGATGAACAAAAAGAAATGGGACTTTCTAAAGGTTTAATTCGTTTTTCTATTGGTTTAGATAATGATATTGAAAGAACCTACCAATTGATGAAATCTTGTATGGTTCAAGTTGGAGTTTTGTAGTTTTATGTAAAGGGTAAATTAAAAAGTGTGTCATGTCTGTGTCACACTTTTTTGTTTTTTGAATATTTTTTTTAGTTTCACTAACCACTAACCACT
>JANQTQ010000244.1 GCA_030731625.1 Polaribacter sp.
CTTATGCAAATATATATCCTAAAGAAGGTATTGTGCAATGCATAGTACTAAAATTAACATTTTTTTAACACTTTTGTTTTCTTATTTTATTGGGCAAAAAGTGGTAAATTGCCAGTAAATACAAGACTTATGAAGATTACTCCAAGTAAAATAAATACATTTATGTTTTTTAAGATGCCATTGGGTTGGTGGTCTGGAATGCGAGTAATAAGATTAACAGACACCACTGCAATTGTGAAAATTAAATATAAATGGATGAATCAAAATCCGTTTAAAAGTATGTTTTGGGCAGCTCAAGGGATGGCTGCAGAAATGACTACCGGAGTTTTAGTGATGCAAGAGATAGAAAAATCTAAACGTAAAGTTTCTATGTTAGTTACACATCAAGAAGGAGATTTTTTTAAAAAAGCTACAGGTAAAATTATTTTTACATGTTCTGGAGGAAATCAAATTAAGGAAGCAATTGAAAAATCAGTAAAAACAGGAGAAGGACAAGTTATTACTTTAATTTCTGAAGGTAAAAATGAAGATGGAGTAGTAGTTTCTAATTTTAAATTTCAATGGAGTTTAAAAGTTAAGCAATAGTTTTAAGGTCTTCTATTAGATCGGAGTAGAGAACTTAAATTTCTAAAAACAAGAAACTTTTCGATTTAGTTGAAATGAAAAATTTAAAACGCTGTACTTTTTAGATATCTAGTTTTCCTTTTTATATACAGTAGGTCTTTCTTCGTTATAATCGCAATCTTGAAAAATTCCACAAGAAACATTTGTACGAGCTAAAGATTTTGTCTCTTCAAATTTCTTAGCTAAAGCTTCTATTTCTGGAGATAAATATTTCATAGTTAGTTTTTTTAATTTGAATATAATCTTAGTTTAAATTTAGCTCAAAAGTAGTATTTTATATAAATTAGTATGACAAGTAAGAGTTAATTTATTGTTATAAGTGCTATTTTTTAACCATCTTAATTAAAAATTAATTTTTTTGTAACAAATTCTTTAATGAACCTTCTAATAATAAATAACTTTTAAATTATCATAATATGTATCAAGATAAATCACCAAGATATTCATCAAATAATAATAATAGTATAAAAGCGCATGAAATCGATTATCAGATTTTTGGCGAAGAAATGCAATTTGTAGAAATAGAACTAGATCCGCAAGAAGGTGTTGTGGCAGAAGCAGGAACTTTTATGATGATGGATGACAACATTAAAATGAATACCATTTTTGGTGATGGTTCTAATCAAGAAACTGGATTATTAGGAAAAATATTTTCTGCTGGAAAAAGAATTTTAACAGGAGAAAGCTTATTTATGACCGTTTTTACAAACGACGGAATTGGTAAAAAACAAATTTCATTCGCATCGCCTTATCCCGGTAAAATTATTCCTTTAGATTTAAGAGAATTTGGCGGAAAATTTATCTGCCAGAAAGATGCCTTTTTATGCGCTGCAAAAGGTGTATCGATTGGAATCGAATTCTCTAAAAAATTAGGAAGAGGTTTATTTGGTGGCGAAGGTTTTATTATGCAAAAATTAGAAGGCGATGGTTTAGCATTTATTCATGCTGGAGGAACCATGGCAAAGAAAGTTTTAAAACCTGGCGAAGTTTTAAAAGTTGATACGGGTTGTATTGTTGGTTTTACGAAAGAAGTGGATTATGATATTGAATTTGTAGGCGGCATAAAAAATACAGTTTTTGGTGGTGAAGGATTGTTTTTTGCAACGTTACGCGGACCAGGAACAGTGTATATACAGTCTTTACCTTTTAGTAGATTGGCTGGCAGAGTTTTGGCAATGGCGCCTCAAACAGGAAACGGAACTAGAGGAGAAGGCAGTGTTTTGGGTGGATTGGGTAATTTGCTAGATGGCGATAATCGATTCTAATCATAAAGTACAAAACATAAAAAATCCCAAACATCGTTTGGGATTTTTTATAGTAAAATATTTTTGTAAAAATTAAGCTTCCATAGAATGATAAACGTTTTGCACATCATCATCTTCGTCTAATTTTTCTAATAATTTCTCTACATCAGCTTGCTGCTCTTCGGTTAATTTTGTTGTAGTCGTAGGGATTCTTTCAAAACCAGAAGATAAAATTTCAATATTATTATCTTCAAAATAGGTTTGTATAGAACCAAATTGCTCAAACGGAGCATATATAATTACTCCTTCTTCATCATCAAAAATTTCTTCTACTTCAAAGTCAATTATTTCTAATTCTAACTCTTCTAAGTCCATTTTGATATCTTCTTTTTTGATGGTAAAAGAGCAAACATGATCAAACATAAAAACTACAGATCCAGAGGTACCTAAATTTCCATCGCATTTATTAAAAGCAGATCTAACATTAGCAACAGTTCTATTATTATTGTCTGTAGCTGTTTCAACAACAATTGCAATTCCGTGAGGTGCATAACCTTCAAATAATGCTTCTTTGTAATTCGCAGTATCTTTATCTGAAGCTTTTTTTATGGCGCGTTCTACATTTTCTTTAGGCATATTCGCCGCTTTCGCATTCTGAATTACTGCACGTAAACGAGAATTTGTTTCAGCATTTGGTCCGCCATCTTTAATAGCCATTACAATATCTTTACCAATTCTGGTAAAAGTTTTTGCCATCGCTGACCAACGCTTCATTTTACGTCCTTTTCTAAGTTCGAATGCTCTACCCATTTCTAATGATTATTTTCTGTAAATTATTTAACAGGCAAATATAAAAATTTGAACGTTGATTTACAATTATTTTGGTTGATGATTTTATACTAAATATACCTATTTGTAAGTATTGACTTCTTGCTAAATTTCAAATATTTTTACTCAAACTTTAAAATAAATGATTATGAAAAAAATTACTTTTTTACTTTTAGCATTGGTGTCTGTTACCTTGTTTGGGCAGAACAAATTAACTTCAAGCGTTCGTGAATATTTTGATGGTTCAAATTGGTCAAACAGTGGTAGATCTGAATATACTTATGACGACAATAAAAACTTAACAAAAGAAACAGAGTTAAGTTGGGATTATTTAACCTCTCAATGGAAGGAGTCCTATGCAACAAATTATGTGTATAATTCTGACAACAAAGTTATAACAGAAACTTATGAAAATTTCGATTCAGATGGTAACAGAACAGGAGAACAATATAGAACTATAAATACATATAATTCTAGTGGCAACCTAATTCAAATTTTAAATCAAGAGTTTACAAACTCTATTTGGATAAATGAAGGTAAATTTGATTTAACCTATACCAATAATAAACTTACTGCTGCTTTAGGTTATGAATGGGATGGTTCTGCTTGGGTTTTTGGTGATGATGATTCATTTAAAATGGCTATAAGCTATGATGCAAATGGAAAAATTAGTTTGTCAGAAACTTATGAATGGAATGGAACTACTTGGGTTGATGCTGATAAAACTGTTTATACATATGATGCTAATAATAGATTGATTGTTGAAGATGGACAAACTTGGGATGGAACAAATTGGGTTTCTGAGTATAAAAATGAATATACCTATGATGGGAATGGAAATACGGTAACAGGTATAGAATCTTATTTAGAGGATGATGTTTTTACAGCCCAACCAATGGAAACCTTCACTTTTGATACTTCTCAATTAATGGCTAATTTTGCGCATCCTTTTAGAGATAAAACAGGTCTTGATGTTATATTTCCGTCGTATTTATTTGTAAATAAAATTCTTAGCAGATCTTCTGATAGTTATAGAACAATTTATAATTATAACGAATCTACAGCAAATTTAAATGCTTTTAGTTTGGTAGATTTTGCAGTTTATCCAAATCCAACAAACGCTTTTTTAACTATTGATGACAGCAATTTTACATTAAAAACGGTTGAGGTTTTTAATCTTTTAGGAAAAAATATATTGATTTCTACTAAAAATCAATTAAATGTTGAAACCTTAGTAAATGGCATTTATTTGTTAAAAGTACAAGATGATAAAGGAAATATTTCGATAAAAAGATTTGTAAAAAAGTAGTATTCAACTATTATAAGAATCCCTCAAAAAAAAAAGACCTTTCAATTTTTAAAATTGAAAGGTCTTTTTGATATATGTAAATGTTTATTTTAATAAATCATAAGACTGTTTTGCAATCTCAATTTCTTCATTTGTTGGAATTATTAAAATCTTAACATTAGAATCTTTAGACTGAATTTCTCTAATTTCTTTCGATCTAATTTTGTTTTTTGTAAGATCTAAATCAATCCCTAAAAAGAATAAGTTTTTACAAGCCAATTCTCTCATCAAAGCAGAGTTTTCTCCAATTCCGGCAGTAAAAACAATAGCATCTAATCCGTTTAAAACAGCAGCATAAGAACCAATATATTTTTTAATTCTATAGGCAGCCAAATCTAATGCATTTTGGCATTTTTCATCGCCATTTTCTGCAGCTTCACCAATTTCACGTAAATCAGAAAAACCGGTAAGACCTTTCATTCCAGATTCTTTTTGCAATAAATTATTAACTTCATCAATAGATTTATTTAATTTATTCATCAAAAAGAAAATAACAGATTGATCAATATCTCCAGAACGAGTACCCATCACTAAACCGTTCATTGGACCAAATCCTAAAGAGTTTTCAATGCTTTTTCCTTCTTTAATTGCAGACATGCTGCAACCATTACCTAAGTGAATTGTAATTATTTTTTTTGATTTTACGCCTAAATATTCAATTGCTTTTTCAGAAACATATTTATGACTTGTACCATGAAAACCATATGCTCTAATTTTATGGTCGTCTAAATATGAAGTTGGTATTGCATATTGATACGCTTCTTTTGGCATTGTTTGATGAAATGCGGTATCAAAAATAGCAATTTGTTTTGCAGATGTAAAAATAGTTTCTGCAATTTCAATTCCTGTTAAATTTGCAGGATTATGCAGCGGAGCTAAATCAAATAAATTGCGAATACTCTCTTTAACTTCTTTATTTACAACAACTGTTTTGCTAAATTTACTTCCACCATGAACAACTCTATGCCCAACAGCTTCAATTTCATCAACAGAATTTATGACACCAATTTTAGCATCTAATAAAGTTTGAGCAACTTTTTGTAAACCTATTTCATGATTTTTAATAGGCAAAATTTCAGAATGTTTTTCATCCTCTTTTTCATGTGTAAAAATGGCATCATCCATTCCTATTCTTTCTACCAAACCAACACATTTTACAACTTGTGATGGCATTTCAATTACTTGATATTTTAAGGATGATGATCCTGCATTTAAAACTAAAATATTCATATTTATTCTTGATTTGCTTGAATAGCAGTTAATAAAACAGTGTTAAAAATGTCGTCTACAGTACAACCTCTACTTAAATCGTTTACTGGTTTGTTTAAACCTTGTAACATTGGGCCAATAGCTAAAGCACCCGTTTCTCTTTGTATAGCTTTGTATGTATTGTTACCTGTATTTAAATCAGGGAAAATTAATACGGTTGCTTGACCAGCTACTTTAGAGTCTGGCATTTTTGTTTTTGCAACAGACATATCTACAGCAGCATCGTATTGTATTGGACCTTCAATTAATAAATCTGGATTTAATTTTTTGGCAATTTCTGTTGCTTTTCTTACTTTTTCTACTTCTTCACCTTTTCCAGAATCACCAGAAGAATAAGATAACATAGCAACTCTTGCTTTAATTCCAAATGCTTCTGCAGAAGCAGCAGATGATATTGCAATTTCGGCTAATTCTTCTGCATTTGGGTTTGGATTTACAGCACAATCTCCCATTACAGAAACTCTATCTGATAAACACATAAAAAATACAGATGACACAACTGATACACCTGGTTTTGTTTTTATAATTTGTAAAGCTGGTTTTATAGTATGCATTGTTGTGTGAACAGCGCCAGAAACCATTCCGTCTGCTAAACCATTTAAGATCATCAACGTTCCGTAATATGAAACATCTCTGGTTAAATCCATTGCCGTAGTTTCTGTTAAACCTTTATGTTTACGCGCTTCATAAAGTGTTTTTGCAAAATCATCATTATGAATAGAATCTTCTGGATTTAAAATATTTATTTTAGTTAAATCAATCTGTAAACCTATTTTATCTGCTTTTTGTTGAATTTCATTTTTATCACCTAATAAAGTTAAATCAACAATATTTAGTAATTGTAAACGGGCAGCCGCTTCCATAATTCTTTCGTCACTTCCTTCTGGCAACACAATATGTTTTCTGCTGCTTTTCGTTTTTTGTAACAAATTATATTGAAACATGCTTGGTGTTAATTTGTCTGAATTAAATTTAGACAAGATGCTACTTAATCGATCTACATTTATATAAGTATCAAAAGTATCTAACGCCATTAGTATTTTTTTACTATTAGAAGCGTATATTTTAGATTTTACAGCACCAATTTTATTAGTTACTCCAAAAGTGCCTCCCGGAACAGTAATAATTGGCACGGTAGATTGAACTCCTTCTATCAATTTTAAGATAGAATCTTCTGGTACTAAACTTCCTGTTAAAATTATACCTGCAACTCTTGGGTAATTGCTAGATGCATTAGCCTGTAAAGCTCCTAAAATAATATCGGCTCTATCTCCAGGAGTAACTACCAATGCATTTTCTTTTATACGTGTTAAGTAATTACGTAATTGCATGGCTCCAGTACTGTAGCTACCAATTGAATTATCTAAAAATTGTTCACCAAAAAGAACTTTTCCTCCCAATGCTTCTGCAACTTCTTTAACAGTTGGGTTTGATAAGAACGTAATTTTTGGAACGACATCTATATGTACTTCATTAGGAATTACTTTTCTTAATTCTTTTGTTATATACTCAATTTCATCCACTTCAATTTTATTAGCAATTACACCAATAACATCCACTTCTTTTTGAATAAAAGAATTGTAAGAAAGTTGCATGGTGTTAATAAAATCTTTTTTCTTTTTGTCATTACCCGCCCCAACAATTAGTACAGGGATTCCTAAATTTTTGGCAATCATTAAGTTTACATCTAGCTCAGTAAAACCACCTTCACCAGAAAAATCTGTACCTTCTACTAAAACATAATCATACTTTGCTTCTAAGCTTTTGTATTTTTTAATAATGTCGTGAATTACTTTTTCTTTTTTACCTAAACTTAATAATTCAACAACTTCATTTTGTTCAAAAGCATAGCAATCTTCATATTTAATATCTAAATTAAAGAAGCTTATTGCAGTTTTTGTATGATCATCAAAAAGACTGTTTTTATCTTTATTGATTATTGGTCTAAAATAACCAACTTTAGAAGATTGATTTAACATCATTCTTAAAAAACCTAATGATATTAAAGATTTACCACTATTTGGTTCTATGGTAGTAATGTAAATTGATTTACTCATTTTTATTTATAGTTATAGTGTCGCAAAAATAGGACATAAAAAAATCACGAATTGTGATAAATGTCATTAAATAGATATAAATATAAAAATAGTAATAAGAAAACATCTTTTTTTCTCTTTTTTCTATTGTTTATTTTGCAGGATGATGAATATGTATAATTTTTTTTAATTGGTACTTTAAACTTGTAAAATACCCATATTAAATTTCTTTTCGATAGGAGCGTGGTTTGCAGCTTCAATTCCCATAGAAATCCAAGTTCTTGTATCTAAAGGATTTATAACGGCATCTGTCCAAATTCTTGCAGCTGCATAATAAGGAGATATTTGCTTGTCATAGCGTGATTTTATTTTGTTAAATAATTCAGCTTCTTTTTCTGGTGTTATTTCTTCGCCTTTCTTTTTAAGTGATGCAGTTTCTATTTGTAAAAGTACTTTTGCAGCAGAATTTCCACTCATAACAGCTAATTCAGCACTTGGCCAAGCAACAATTAATCTTGGGTCGTATGCTTTACCACACATTGCATAATTTCCTGCGCCGTAAGAATTACCAATAACAATTGTGAATTTTGGAACCACAGAATTACTTACGGCATTTACCATTTTTGCGCCATCTTTTATAATTCCTCCGTGTTCAGATTTACTACCTACCATAAAGCCAGTTACATCTTGTAAGAAAACTAAAGGTATTTTTTTCTGATTACAATTGGCAATAAAACGTGTAGATTTATCAGCAGAATCATTATAAATTACGCCTCCAAATTGCATTTCTCCTACTTTCGTTTTTACTAATTTCCGTTGATTTGCAACAATACCAACTGCCCAACCATCTATTCTTGCATACCCTGTTAAAATGGTTTGTCCATAACCTTCTTTATATTGTTCAAACTCAGAATTA
Organism: Polaribacter sp.; assembly: GCA_030731625.1. Lineage (GTDB taxonomy): Bacteria > Bacteroidota > Bacteroidia > Flavobacteriales > Flavobacteriaceae > Polaribacter. Next base: position 8,266 of record JANQTQ010000244.1, read on the forward strand.
TCAACTAAACGCTTAATAATTTCAAGCATATCATATTGCGCATTTCTTTCTCTTGGCAGAATTCCAAAAATATCATCCTCATTTTCTTTTGGCGGAAATGCTTCTGTTTTGCTAAAACCAGCTTTGTCATAATCACCAATTTTATCAATAATAAATTTTATTTTATCAAGCGCATCTTTATCATCTTTTGCTTTGTAATCTGTAACGCCAGAAATTTCGCAATGTGTTGTTGCACCTCCTAATGTTTCATTATCTATATTTTCACCAATAGCTGCTTTTACCAAATAACTACCTGCTAAAAATATACTCGCAGTTTTATCAACAATTAAAGCTTCATCACTCATAATTGGTAAATATGCACCACCAGCAACACAACTTCCCATCACGGCAGAAATTTGGGTAATACCCATACTACTCATAATTGCATTGTTTCTAAAAATGCGACCAAAATGTTCTTTGTCAGGAAAAATTTCATCCTGCAAAGGCAAGTAAACACCAGCAGAATCTACTAAATAAATAATTGGTAGTTTGTTTTCTATGGATATTTCTTGGGCACGCAGATTCTTTTTTCCTGTGATAGGGAACCAGGCTCCGGCTTTTACAGTTGCGTCATTGGCAACAACAATACATTGTTTGTTTTTAATGTATCCAATTTTTACAACAACTCCACCAGAAGGGCAACCACCATGTTCTGCATACATTTCATCACCAGCAAAAGCGCCAATTTCTATGGATTTAGAATTGCTATCTAACAGATAATCAATTCTTTCACGAGCTGTCATCTTGCCGTTTGCATGGTGTTTGTCGATTCTTTTTTGACCACCACCTAATTTTACTTTTGCAAAACGTTTGCGTAAATCTGAAACTAATAATTTATTGTAATCTTCGTTTTTATTGAAGTTAATATCCATAGAAATCGATTTCTTAAATTTTACGCTAAATTAAGAAATTATCGCGTGAAAAGTTTTATAATTTGATTTTTCAATTTTTTCTATTTTCTAATCAACGAAAAGTGTCCTTTTTTATTGATGGTTGGTTTTGTAATATCTGCAGGAATTAGTGTAACATTAAACCAATAATCATCCGACGAAAGTATTTTTCCGCCATAAGTTCCGTCCCAACCTTGACCGTCAATTGGTAATTGAGCAACCAATTTTCCATATCTGTTAAAAATATTGATACTACTATTTGGATAAAAAGTTTTGTTGGCACCTTTTACAACCCAAGTGTCATTATCACCATCGGCATTTGGTGTAAAGAATTTTGGAAACTGAATTACAGAAACCAACAAAGTGGTGTCGGGCGAACAACCGTTTTTATCATTTACAATTACTTTGTAAATTCCACCTTCTAAGTTTTCAAAAAGTGGTTCGTCTTGAAAGCCAGCAAAAGGAATTCTTGAATTATCATCTGTATTTTCAATTGCAAACTGATAATCTCCAGGACCTAAATCATTATCAATGGTATTGATATAAATTGATAAATTATTTTCGCTACTAATATTGTTAGACTCATCAATAATGCTGATAAAACTGCTTTCTAAAGTTGCAATATTCGATTCGTTTACAACAATCGTTTCTGTTCTAGAGCACATTGTTCCGTTTGTAGTCGTTGCTGTAACGGTATACGTTCCGCCAACGGATACATTTATGTTGTCATCGGTTCCTAAAGTTGTTCCGCTTTCATTTTTCCAAACATAAGCGTAGATACCTCTTGCATTTTCTACAGCAATATGTAAAGGCATATTATTTAAACACAAAATTTGTGGCGTTGTCACTGTAAAATCTGGCAACGGATTTATAATCACATCAAAAAATGCATCATCATTTACGCAGCCTGTTTTTTTATTTTGAATGCGCACAAAAATAGTTTCTGTTGCTGCTGCATTTTCATAAGGTGATGAAATTGCAGCATCTCCAGAAGTTGCATTTGCTTTTGATGCATGAAACGTTACATTAAAATCATCTGGATCTTGAGAAGTACCTAAAATTTCAGGAATCTTGCCATCTAAATCGATGGTTTGAATGATGCCATTTGCATCATCAAAATCATCATTCGTATCACATTCAGAAAGATTAGAAATGGTTTCGAATGTTGGTTCTGGATTGATAATGACATCAAAATTAGAAATTCCGTTTGCACATTGCGAATCTGTATTAAAAACACGTACATAAATGGTTTGTCTGTTTACAGTTGTGTTGCTAAAAGGTGAAGATTGCGGATTTGTGCCGTTTTGCGCTTCTAACAAATTACGATGGTACGTAACTAGATGTTTTGCTGGATCTTGAGTTCCTAAAATTCCGGGAGTCTGACTTTCTAAATTAATAGCATCAGAAAAACCATTTCTAGCAGAACCATCTGAGTTGTCATCGCAAACTTCTAAATCTTCTACAAAATTAGCAATTGGAATCGGATTTACAATCAAATTAAAGGTTGTATGATCAGTAAAACAACCTGTTAAATTATTTGTAACTCTTACATAAATGGTTTGTGAATCGCGAGTTGTATTTGTAAAAAGAGAAGTTAAAGGATTATTTCCTGAATTTGCATCAGCAGTAGAAAGATGATACGTAACTGTAAAATCTGCAGAACTTTGAGTTCCTAAAATTGCTGCAGTTTGACTCTCTAAATCAAAAGTTTGAGCAATTCCGTTTGTTGGGTCTCCATCATCTGCATTGTC
>JANQTQ010000245.1 GCA_030731625.1 Polaribacter sp.
TAGAATGTGTTTTGAAAGACATGCTACCTCAAAAATTAAAAAGGCAGAAGATTTATTTAATCTTTGCACAAAAGGATTTAGAGGTGAAGCTTTGGCATCTATTGCGGCAATTGCACATGTTGAGTTAAAAACGAAACAAGAAAATGAAGAATTAGGGACTTCCATCAAAATTGAAGGAAGTAAAATAGTTTCTCAAGATTTTGTTTCTACATCTAAAGGAACAAGTATTGCTGTAAAAAACTTATTTTACAACATTCCTGCAAGAAGAAATTTTTTAAAATCTGATACGGTAGAAACCAGACATATTATCGATGAATTTCAAAGAGTTGCTTTGGCGCATCCAACAATTTCATTTTTAATGCATCATAATAATAATGAAGTGTATCATTTAAAAAGTGGTAATTTAAGAAAGCGAATTGTGGCTGTTTTTGGAACTAAAATGAACGAAAAATTGGTACCAATTAACGAACATACAGACATTCTTACCATTGAAGGTTTTGTTGCAAAACCAGAGTTTTCTAAAAGAAAACGAGGCGAGCAATTCTTTTTTGTAAATGATCGCTTTATAAAAAGTTCGTATTTAAATCATGCAGTAACCAATGCCTTTGATGGTTTGTTAGAGTATGGCGCTCATCCCTCCTATTTTTTATATTTAACAGTACCGGCAAACACTATTGATATTAACATTCATCCAACAAAAACAGAAATAAAGTTTGATAATGAAAAGGCATTATATGCCATGTTACGTGCAACGGTAAAACATAGTTTAGGTCAATATAATGTTGCGCCTGTTTTAGATTTTAATAGAGATGCAAATTTAGATACTGCGTATCATCTTAATAAAAATGCAGTTAAAGGTGCTGTACCAAAAATAACGGTTGATCCTGATTTTAATCCTTTTAAAGAAACTGTTCAAAAAGAAATTAGTTTCCCTTATAAGAGAGAACAACAAACGCAAAGTTGGGAATCTTTATATACTTCTACTGCTTTTTCTGATGAAGGAAATCAATCAGAATTATTTGAACATCAGCAAGAATCAAAAACACAAAAAACATTTCAAATTCAACGTAAATATGTGATGAGTTTGATAAAATCTGGCGCAGTATTAATTCATCAATCATTAGCGCATCAGCGAATTTTATACGAAGAATTTTTAGAAAGTATTACCGTAAAGGAAGCGAATAGTCAACAATTATTATTTCCTGTAAAAATCTCTTTTACATCCGCAGAAATAGAAATGATTTATACGATTAAAACGGAACTAGAAAATGCAGGTTTTTCTTTTGATGAGTTTACCAAAGATAGTGTAACCATTAAAGGAATTCCGGTTTCTGTGACAGAAAGTAAAATTACCATCATATTAGAAGAACTTTTAAGCGAATTAAATTTAGACATTCCAGATGCAAGTTTTAGTCATTTTGATATTATGGCAAAATCTTTTGCAAAAACATTATGTATAAAAACAGGTGCTCAACTTTCTGAAAAAGAACAAGAAAACTTGGTGAATAAATTATTTTCATGCAAAGAACCTTCTATTTCTCCTTTTGGGAAATCGACCTTTAAAACCCTTACTTTAAACGAGATAGACAATCTATTTAATAGTTAAACATGAACAATATTACAGACGCTATAAAACACCTAATTATTATAAATGTAATTGTATTTGTTGCTCCACAATTGCTACAATTAGATTTTACAAATATGCTGGCTTTGCATTTTCCGATGAATGAACATTTTGGAATTTGGCAATATGTTACGCACATGTTTATGCATGGTAGTTTTGCGCACATTTTATTTAATATGTATGGTTTATGGGCTTTTGGGACGCCCTTGGAGCAAATGTGGGGAAAAAAGAAATTTATTTTCTTCTATTTTTCTGCAGGATTAGGAGCAGGAATTATTTATACATTGGTTAATTATTATCAGTTTAATAACATTTATGAACTTTTTGTAAATGCAGGCTTAAATCCTTCGGAAATATTATCAATCTTACAAAGTGGTACCACAAATGATGCTCGCGTTGTAACCGCTATTAGTCAAGAACAATTTAACGATATTACCTCTTTATATAATACTCCAGCAGTTGGTGCTTCTGGCGCAATTTATGGCGTTTTAGTTGCATTTGGTTTGTACTTTAAAGACGCAAAATTAGCCTTGATATTTTTCCCAGTTCCTATTGCCGCAAAATATTTTATTCCGGTAATGATTTTGGGAGATTTATTTTTTGGAATGACAAAATATTCTGTAGGTAATGTTGCTCATTTTGCACATATTGGAGGAGCCTTAATAGGTTTTTTAATTGCATGGTATTGGAAAAAAAATCAATTTAAAGTATACTAATGAGTTTTATAGACCAACTAAAAAGCCGCTTTTATAATGGTAATATTGTAGATAAATTAATCTATATAAATATAGCTGTCTTTGTTTTAACACTTGTAATTAGTACTTTTCAAGGTTTGTACAAAGGCGATATTAATTGGTTGGTAGAATGGTTTTCTTTGGATGATGATTACAGTTCTTTATTAAAAAAACCTTGGTCTATAATTACCTACGGGTTTTTACATGCAGACTTTTTAAACATTTTAATGAACTTAATTGTGTTGCACTTTATTGGTAATTTATTTGTTGACTATTTTACGCAAAAACAACTACTTAGCTTTTATATTCTAGGTACTTTTTTTGGCGGACTTTTATTTATCTTCAGTCAAAATTATTTTCCTCTATTTGAAGGAAAATCTTCTGTTTTAGTTGGTGCTTCTGCCGGAATTTCGGCTATCTTTATCGGTATCGCAACGTACATACCAAATTATCAATTAAAATTACGTTTTATTGGTTTTGTAAAACTGTGGCATTTAGCAGCATTTTGGATTGCATTGGACATCATTGCGTTAATTGGAGATAATGCTGGAGGACATTTTGCTCATTTAGGAGGAAGTTTGTTTGGGTATTTATATGTTTTGAAAGCGAGTAACAAAGAAATTAATTTATTTAACGGAATATCATCACTTTTTAAGAAAAAAAGAAAACCTTTAAAAACAGTCTATAAATCGCAAACTAAAACTTCAAATACACCAAAAAATACTGATCTTACACAACAACAGATAGATGCTATTTTAGATAAAATAAGTAAATCTGGCTATGATACCTTAACAAAAACTGAAAAAGAATTCTTGTTTCGACAAGGAAAAAAATAAAATTTAAGTGAAAAATTTATCAATCTTTAATAAGTTAGTTTATATACTAAACTCATTTATTGCTACCCTACTTTTGCTTTCTCTTTTGCTGCCTTATATTTCGCCAAAAACGATTCCTGTTTTTGCGATCCTAAGTTTATTTGTGCCTTTTTTAATTATTATCAATGTGGCTTTTGCTCTTTATTGGTTGCTTCAATTAAAGAAACAATTTTTAATGTCTACTATTATCTTACTCGTTGGATGGCTTTTTTCTACTCCTTTTTTTAAAATGACAGAAAACAACTCTTCTTTAAACGACGATATAAAAGTAATGACCTATAACGTACGAATGTTTAACCAATGGAAATGGATTGAAGACGATAATATTTCTAAAAAAATTAGTGATTTTATTGTAGATCAATCTCCAGATATTTTACTTTTTCAAGAATATTACAATTTAGAAAAACAGCAATTTAAATTTCCTTACAAATATATAAAAACAAAGAATAAGCAAGATAAAATTGGATTAGCTATTTATTCTAAATTCCGAATTATCAATACAGGTTCTTTAAATTTAGAACATACGAATAACAATATTATTTTTGCAGATATAATTAGAAAAAAAGACACAATTAGATTATATAATTTGCATTTACAATCTTTAAAATTAAACACTAGTAAGGAAAATTTTGGGTTGCCAAATCCAGAAAAATTAGTAGCTCGTTTAAAATCTGGTTTTAAAAAACAAGCAGAACAAACCGATGTTTTTTTAGCTCACGAAAGCACTTATACTGGTAAAAAAATTGTAGGAGGAGATTTTAACAACACTTGTTATTCTTGGGTTTATAACCAAATATCTAAAAATAAAAAAGATGCTTTTGTAGAAGCAGGCAGTGGTTTTGGAAAAACATATAATTATTGGTTTCCCATGAGAATCGATTTTATTTTTACAGATGAAAATGCTGTCGTGAATCAGTTTAATTCTTATTCAGAGAAAAATTCTGACCACTTCCCTATTATGGCAACAATTAATTGGTAAAACTTATTTTATAGTTAAAACGCCAACTTCTAGTTCAACTGCATTTATATCTTTCTGAAATAACCTAGCTGTTAAATTTCCTTTTAAAGAAATCGTATCACCTAAAACTTCTAGCCAACTTCCTTCACGCAAACCTAAAACAGCAATTTTATTAAAAACATGAAACTCTTTTATTCTGGTTTCTCTCGTTTCTCCCATGTGTTTTGAATCTTTTATAGGATCCAAATAGTGCGCATTAATATTAAACGGAATTGCACTTAAAGTTGTAAAACTTGGCGGATACACAATAGGCATATCATTGGTATTCATCATATTGATACCACAAATATTGCTTCCTGCACTGGTACCTAAATAAGGTATTCCGTTGTTTAAAACCTCTTTTAAAACAGTTATTACATCATTTTTATACAATTGATTTACCAACTCAAAAGTATTTCCGCCACCTGTAAAAATAGCCTCCGCATTTTGAATGGCTACTTTTGGGTTTTCAAATTCATGAATTCCTTTTACATCAATCGCTATTTTAGCAAAAGCCTTTTTAGCAATCGCTGTGTAATCATCATAAGAAATTCCGCTTGGTCTTGCATACGGAATAAAAAGAAGGTTTTTTACATCCGCAAAAAAAACAGCCAAAGTTGGCATTAAATATTCTAAATATCCACTTCCATGAATAGTTGATGTACTCGCAATAATTAGTTTTTTCATGTATCAAAAATAAATAATTTTTTTAAACTAGCATTTCTTAAAATCATCATAAAAATGCACATTCAAAATCTGTTTAACAAAAAATTACAATTGTGTTAATAGATTTTTAAGACAACTTCCTATTTAATTTGTAGTCATGAAAAATAAACTACTACTTTTCTTTTTATTAATTGCTGTATTTGGCTACAGTCAGGAAAAAAGAAAACTTATAAACGGAAAAATTTTGTTTGACAAAACAGTAATTTCTGATGTTCATATTATTAATATAAATACAAACCAAGGTACAATTACAAATGATGATGGATGGTTTGAGATACCGGTTTCTATTGGTGATAGTTTAAAATTTACGCACGTTAATTTAAACGAAAAGCATTTAAAGATTAGCAAAGAAACCTTCATAAACAAAGAAATTATAATCCATTTAGAAGAAAAAACATATTCTTTAAATGAAATTACTTTAGAAAAACCAAAAAGTATTTTTTATGTTGATCCAGAAATGGTACCGCCAACTGTTGTAAACGCAAAAACGCTAAATTTACCGTATGCAAATACAACGGTTAAAAAAGACAATTCTATTGTAAGTTTTAGATCGGGCGGCGTTGTAAGTTTAGACAATTTAATAAACTCTTTAAATGGTACTAACAGACGACGAAAAGAATTAATAAAAATTTCTAACGAAGATAATGAGCTAACAAAAATTAGAAACTATTTTACAGATGATTTTTTTATTACTGATTTACATATTAAGGAAGAATTTATCAATCCGTTTTTAAATTACTGTTTAGAACAAAATATAATTACCTACTTTCACAAAAACGATCATTTAAAAGTGACTACGATTTTAATGGAAGAAAGTAAAATGTTTCCTCAAAAAATAAATTCCGATTCGATTGTAGTTTTTCAAAAATAATATTTTAACAGAAATTTAGAATTCTGAGGTGATTATGTAAGCATTAAAAATGCGTAATTTGTAAAAAGCAAAAACTTACGTATGATAAAAAAACTACTTTTTATAGCTCTCTTTTTTATCAGTATTATAAATGCTTATTCTCAAGAAAAAAATAAACTCATAAGCGGTGAAGTTTCCGACTCTTTAGGAATTGTAAAAAACGCAAATATTATCAACTTAAAAACAAAGCAAGGTACTTTTTCTAACGATGACGGTTTGTTTCGTATTTTTGTTTCTGAAGGCGACTCCTTAAAAATATCGTCTGTACAACACATTCCTAAAACAATTTTAATTACTAAAAAAATCATCCTTCAAAAAAACATCCGTATTACCTTACATGCCAATATTTATACTTTAAATGAATTTGATTTAAAAAGACACGATTTAAGTGGTCGTTTAGGTATTGATACAAAATCGGTACCAATAGATAAAAAAGATTCATTATTACGTAAAGTAATGGATTTTTCAAATGTAGATTTCACTAAAAAAGACCAAACGATAGATGCCAATATTAGAGCAAAACCTCCAACGAACAACGTAGATCCTAATAGTAGATTTGTAGGTGCTGGTGCTTCCGCAACGATTCCTTTTAAAGATTCAGAGCGTTTATGGGCTTTACGTAAAGAGTTGGCTTTAAAAAAGGCGTTTCCTTATAAAATATTATCAGAATTGGGCGAAAAGTTCTTTTTTGATGATTTAAAAATTCCTGTTGAAAAATATTTTCATTTCTTAGAATATTGCAATCCTTTAGGAATTGAGAAATTGCATAAAGAAGGCAATTTATTAGCCCTCATAAAAATATTAAGAACAGAAAGTATCTCGTACCACGAAATCATAAAAAATGATTAATTTGGCTATATAATTGATTTTAAAACCCATGAAACTAAACAAAACCATTTTACTTTTATTCATAATTCCTTTACTCTCATTTTCTGCACATAAATATTATTTAAGCTTAACGCAAATAAATTATAAACCTGCTTCAAAATCGGTTCAAGTTATAATTAATGTCTTTATGGATGACATAGAAATTGCTTTAAATAAAGACAATGCTATAGATTTAAAACTAAATACCAAAAAAGAATTAAAAAATAATGATGTTTATTTTAAAACATATTTAAAAGAAAATCTTCAATTTAAAGTAGATGGTGTTGTCAAAGAGTTTACTTATATAGGTAAAGAATACGAAGGAGATTTAGTCTATTTTTATTTAGAAATAGAAAATATTAATCAGCTAAAATCCATAGAAATAAAGAACAATATATTGGTTAAACATTTTCCGCAACAGCAAAATTTAACTAAATGTAAATTGGGCGATACAAACAAAACTGTTTTATTAACCAAAGAAGAGAATTCAGCAAAATTTAAATATTAATTCATTAAAACCAAACACGTATGAAAAAACTCGGAATTATCCTTTTTTCACTATTTTTTGTAGCAAGTTCATTTGCTCAAAAAAAAGAGGTACAACAAGGACACACAAATCAAAACAAATTTAGAAAATTAGATGATGTTTTTGCAACACCAACAGACCAAAGAACTGCTTCTGGTGCACCAGGCAAAAATTACACGCAGCAAAAAGTAGATTATGTAATTGACATTACTTTAAACGAAGATAAAAATCAAATTTCGGGTACAGAAACCATTACATATCATAATAATTCTACGGACGAGCTAGCGTATTTATGGTTGCAATTAGATCAAAACATGAGAGCTGCAGATTCTAAATCTCCGGATATTAAATCTGATAATGTTCCAGAAAAATTAAGCAAAGCTAGATTTGACAAAGAGTATACAGATGAACCTTTTGATGGCGGATTTAAAATTATGAGCGTTACAAATGTTGATGGAAGTGCTTTGTCATACACCATTAACCAAACAATGATGCGTGTAAATTTATCGAAACCATTAGCTGCTGGTGCAACTTTTAAGTTTAATATAAAATGGTGGTATAACATCAACAATCATAGAACAGATGGTGGAAGATCTGGTTTTGAACATTTTGACGACGGAAATAACAATTATGTAATTGCGCAATTTTTTCCAAGATTATGTGTGTATGATAACGTAGATGGTTGGCAAAACGACCAATTTTGGGGAAGAAGTGAGTTTGCGCTAGAATTTGGAGATTATACCGTAAATATTACGACACCAGATGATTACATGTTAAACGGAACTGGTGTTTTAAAAAATGAAAGTGAAGTTTTATCAAAAAAAGAGCTAGAAAGATTAGCTGTGGCTAAAAAAACCTTTGACAATCCTGTAATAATTAGAACACAAGACGAAGCAGAAAAAATTGAAAAAGGGCGTTCTAAGAAAACAAAAACTTGGAAATTCTTTGCAGAAAATGTAAGAGATTACGCTTTTGCCGCTTCAAGAAAATTTATTTGGGACGGAATGGCAGTTGATATTAATGGCAAAACCGTTATGGCGTATTCTTTATATTCTAAAGAAGCAAATCCTTTGTATGGCGATCATTCTACACGTGCAGTGGCTCAAACTTTAAAAACATATTCTAAATACACCTTTGATTATCCGTATCATAAAGCAATTTCTGTAGACGGACAAATGGGAATGGAATATCCACAGATTTGTTTTAATCCAGGAAGACCTGCTGCAGATGGAACCTATTCTGATAGAACTAAATACAGAATGATTGGGGTTACGATTCACGAAGTTGGACATAATTTTTTCCCGATGATTGTAAATTCTGATGAAAGAAAATGGACTTGGATGGATGAAGGATTAAACTCATACATGCAAATGTTAGCCATGACGGATTATGAAGAAGGATATCCTTTAAGCAGAGGATTACCAAAAAACATTGTAAATTATATGAGCGGCGATCAATCTAAAATAGCACCTATCATGTCTAAAGGTGATGATGTTTTTAGCTTTGGAAACAATGCATACGGTAAACCTGCAACAGCTTTATGGATTTTAAGAGAAACAGTAATGGGTAAAGACTTATTCGACCACGCTTTTAGAACCTATTCTCAAAGATGGATGTTTAAACACCCAACTCCAGAAGACTTTTTTAGAACGATGGAAGATGCATCTGGTGTTGATTTAGATTGGTTTTGGAGAGGTTGGTTTTATACTACAGATGTTACAGATATAGGTTTAAAAGGAGTTAAAAAATTCTACTCTAAACAAAATAATGACGACGTAGATTTTACAGAAGATACTACAGAAGGCTTAGGTTTTGCTGAAAACCATAGCAAGTATTTATATGAAATTACTTACAACAAACCAGGCGGATTGGTAATGCCTATTATTGTTGAATTTACCTATAAAGATGGTTCAAAAGAGCGAAAAACCTATCCTCCACAAATTTGGAGATTAAATGATAATGAAGTTACCAAAGTATTCTCTTCATCAAAACAAATAGAAAATATTGCTATTGATCCAGATTTAGAAACCGCAGATGTAGATACCACAAACAATAATTGGCCTCCACAAGAAGCAGATAAGTTTGATAAATTTAAAAATAAAATTAAAGGGTAATTCCTATTTAATTTCACAAAAAGGCAATCTAAATTTAGATTGCCTTTTTTTATGATAAAGCTTTGTTAAAATTTTAACATTTTTTTACGTAGTTACACAGATATTCTTAAATTAGTCCACTTATTAATTCAAATCAAATCAAATGAAAAAAATCTCTTTATTAGTGTTTTCTTTATTCTTTGTAGTTGCAGCAAATTTTGCGCAAGAAAAACAAGAAGCAAAGAAAACACAGCAAGGGCACACAGATCAAAACAAATTCAGACAAATGAAAGATGTTTTGGCTACTGCTAACGACCAACACACAGCTTCTGGAGCTCCTGGTCATCAATATACACAACAAAAAGTGGATTATGTGATGGACATTCGTTTAGAAGAAAGCACTAACAAAATCTATGGTGATGAAACAATTACCTACCACAATAACTCTAAAGATGTTTTAGATTATTTATGGTTGCAGTTAGACCAAAACATGAGAGCAGATGATTCTAAAACTCCTTTAGCGTCTTCTAATGCTGCAGCTGCCTTTTTAACGCCAGACAACTTTAAAACTTCTTTTATGAAAGAAGGGAAAGGTTTTGGTTTTAAAATAGAAAAAGTAGAAACCGATGGTAAAGCATTATCGCATACTATCAACCAGACAATGATGCGTATTAACTTACCAAAAAAATTAGCTCCAGGTGAAACTTTTAAATTCAGAATTAAATGGAACTATAAAATAAACGACATCAACAAAGATGGCGGTCGTTCTGGTTTAGAAACTTTTCCTGACGGAAACAACAACTACACAATTGCACAGTTTTTCCCAAGATTATGTGTGTATGATAATGTACAAGGATGGCAAAATATGCAATTCTGGGGACGTAGTGAATTTGCATTAGAATTTGGAGATTATACTGTAAACTTAACAGTACCTGCAGATCATATTGTAGATGCAACTGGTGTTTTACAAAACGAAAAAAATGTATTAACGAAAGAACAACAGAATCGTTGGGAAAAAGCTAGAAAATCTTTTAAAGAACCTGTTTTAATCGTTACTCAAAAAGAAGCAGAAATTGCAGAAAAAGGAAGAGCTACAAACACAAAAACGTGGACATTTAAAGCAGACCAAGTTAGAGATTTTGCATTTGCATCTTCAAGAAAATATATTTGGGATGCCATGGCAACTAGCGTAAATGGTAAAACAGTGATGGCTGTTTCATTATATCCTAAAGAAGGAAATCCTTTATGGGAAGAGCATTCTACAAGAGCAGTTGCACATACTTTAATTGAATATTCTAAATTAACATTCGATTATCCGTATCCAAAAGCAATTTCTGTGCATTCTGAAAGACAAGGAATGGAATACCCAATGATTTGTTTCAACTTTGGTCGTCCAGAAGCAGACGGAACATATCCAGACAGAACTAAAAAAGGAATGTTAGGGGTTATTATTCATGAAGTGGGTCACAACTTCTTCCCAATGATTGTAAATTCTGATGAAAGACAATGGACTTGGATGGATGAAGGATTGAACT
>JANQTQ010000246.1:0-454 GCA_030731625.1 Polaribacter sp.
GATGGAAATGCCACACGTCTTTTAATTTTAAAAATTGATTATGATGGTAACTTAATATGGAGAAAATTTTATGACTTTGAACCAAGTCATATTGGTTATGGAAGTATTATAGAGCATTCCAATGGATATGTATTTACAGGCGAAAATACAATAATTAAAATCAATAAAGATGGTGATATTATTTGGTATAAATTAAATAAGGATTTTATAAAAGACAACACTAGTATTACATCTTTAAATGTTGATAGTGAAAACAACATTTATATAATTGGAAAAAGAAGCTCTGAAGAACCTCAAAAAGGAAGTGAAGGAGTTATTTCTAAAATAAACTCTTTTGGAGAATTAATCTGGGAAAAAAAGTTTAAAATATCACTATTTGATAATTTTTACGATTTAACAATTAATTCAAATGATGAAATTTTTATTCTTGGCACAACAGAAACGAAAGGTGCTA
>JANQTQ010000246.1:464-10874 GCA_030731625.1 Polaribacter sp.
TATTCAAGGTGATTCTTCCCTAAAAGAAATTGACTTCTTAGTTGTGAAAATGAATACTATAGGGGAAATTTTATGGTATAAAGCTTATGGTGATGGAAGACATGATTTTGCTAAACAAGTATTAGTTAAATCAAATAATAACATTCGCAAAAGACATTATTTTATGGAATACTTGTTTCATACGTTTTACAAAGGTATAAAAATATAAAGAGTAACTATTTAAATTGATGTTAATTTATATAATTTGGATGCTGCAAACATGTATTAAAAATTTGAAATTTAGTTATTCCCAAAAAATATATAAGTACTTATTTATTAATTGTTTGTGGGCAAAAACTCTTTTTACGAAGCAACGATAAAAATGTAGTAAAATATATAAATATATTTTCCGCAAGTTATTTAAATAAAAGACATCTAAATAATATAACTAATATAAATAACTAAAAACAAAAACAATGAAAAACAGATTTTTTAAAAGCTCACTTATTTTAGTGTTTTCAATTTTAACAGCAGGTTTTGTAGGTTGTGGTAGTGATGATACTATTATAGAAGAAACTGATGACACCACAGTTGTTAACGTAGAAGCTACTAACTTTACAACTTCAGATGGTTCTGTAACCATAACAACAGTTCCTTGTACTTTATCCGACGGGACAACAACAGACTGTTACCAAATTGTTACAACAAGTATACCTACAGACCATCAAGTAGGTCCTTGGTGTCCAACTAATATAAGTGATGGAGCCGATGCTGGAGGAATTTGGTTAGAAAACGGTGAAGTGTATGATGTAGATGGTGCTTTTATCAAAAATTTAGCAACTTTTTATAATGATACTACTTGGTCGATGTATGATGCTAATGGAGATATTTATGTTACGGAAACAGAAGACGATTGTATAAATGCTGCTAATCCTGATGTAACTGAGGAATATGAAAACTTTTGTGTAGAATGCCTTCCTTCTTATATAACTGATTTAACACAAACATGGTTAATTCCTATTACACCAGTAGCACAAAGTACCGCTATCTATTTTTCAACAGGTCCTGGAGGTCCAGGAACGACTACTGCACCGTCAACACGTGGTATTGCACTTAATGGAATTGAGTTTTCGGCTCCTGCACCAGTAGACAATATTCTTGGGGCATATACAATTGCTCCTTTTGATGATGCTGGAGGACATATTAATGTTCACCAAGGGTATCATTACCATGCTGCAACAAGTAATATTGAAAACAGACATGTAGTTACGCAAACTGATGGACATTCTTCTTTAATAGGATATGCTTTAGACGGATTTGGTATTTATGAATTTGAAGATGCAGATGGTATTTCTCCAACAGATTTAGACAATTTAAGAGGACACTCAGATGGCACTAGAGGCTATCATTACCATGTAGATGAAGCTGGTAATAACAACTTTATCAATGGTTTAAAAGGTGCTTACGCTATAGACTAACAAATGAAAAAATATTTATTATTAATAGTACTGTTTTCAAGTATATGTTTTGCACATAATCCCAATACTTCGACCATCATGTTGGTTGAAAAAGAAAATAATACTTGGGTTTTACAAATTAGTGCATCTCTAACCGCTTTTCAACAAGTAATAAAAACAAATTTTGCAGAAACTCCTTATAAAACACCAGAGGAGTTTCAGCAAATGGTTATCGAACATATTAAAAATAATTTAACCATTACTTTTAATGGTAATCAAAACATTGCATTTAGCAAAGGAATTGTAAAATTAGGACATGAAACTAAAGTGGTTTTTGAAATTTTAGGAGTTCCTTTAGATATAAAAACAGTGCTTATAAAAAATAGCACTTTTAAAGATATCTACAAAAACCAAAGTGGAATGTTACTTTTAAAATCAGGCTTTAAAAAAGAACATTTTATTTTAAATAATAAAAATAATCATACGTTAAAGTTAATTGCAGACGTTGATCAGTTTGTGATAGAAGGTGAAAATGATGCACCTAATTCAAACACAATACTATATGTTTTAGTTACTTTAGTTACCATAGGTTTATTATTTATAATTCTAAACCGTAAAAAAAACTCTTATAAAAATAATTAAAACAAAGTTAAACCCCCTACATGTTTAGAGTTTTATTGCATGTGTGCTAGTTCTTTCATTATGCAATTGTGATGACAATAACGTTACAACAATTGTTGATAAAGGTACAACGGAGGAATTAATTAAGAATCTTATTTTAACGCATCTTCATTAATTTCTAATGAGAAAGTTGTGGAAAATAACGTTGATGATATTGTTGATGATAATGGAAATATTTAGAGTCATTAAAGCGTTATATCATCAGTAATTCACAAAAATCAGCGTTACGTTATCCATGCTATTATTTCTAAAAATAAAATCTTTTAAAAGTACCTTTTACAAACTAACATTTTCTATAAAAAAAAATACTTAAATAACATCCCTTAAAATTATATGTAAAACACCCTCCAATACATCAAAAGAAGTATTTTTGCATCCAAATATTTTTACCAATGCAAGAAAGAAAATTACAACGTATTTCACTTTCAACTTATTTTTTACTATCGGGTGTTTGTTTTTCTTCTTGGGCATCCCGAATTCCAACAATAAAAGACAATTTTAATTTTAGTGACGAGCAACTCGGTAATATGCTAATGATTATGCCTATCAGTGCTATTATTGGTATTCCGCTTTCGGGTTGGTTGGTCGCTAAATATGATAGTAGAATACCACAACAATTTGCTTATATATTCTTAGCGATTTCACTTTTGTTAATCGGTTTTGCTACTAGCTTACTCGTGCTTATTCTTGCGTTATTTCTGTTTGCGGTAAGTCTAAGAGTTTTAAATATCTCTATAAATACCCAATCTATTGTTTTACAAGAAAAATTTGAAAAACGTATTGTGGGTTCTTTTCATGGTTTGTGGAGTATTGGTGGCCTATTAGGGGTTTTATTTACAACCATAATGTTACAACTCAACATTTCTATTCAAGCACATTTTTTAATGATTGCTATTTTTACCTTCGTGACCATTTTTATTGCCTATCCGTATTTATTAAAAAATGACAAGGCAAAAAATGGTAATAAATTTAAACTAGAAAAGCCTAACAAATACATTATGTTGTTAGGTTTGATGCTCTTTTTTGCGGCTATTTGCGAAGGCGGAATGTACGATTGGAATGGCGTTTATTTTAGAGATGTGGTAAAAGAAGAAGTTTTCACCTACGGATATGTTTTGTTTATGATTTGCATGTCTATTTATAGATTAACCATAGACAAACTCATTGATTATTTCGGAATGGAAAAACTATATTTTCTAAGCGCCATTTTAATCATAAGCGGTGTTGCAATTGCGATCCTTTTCCCTCAATTTTGGCCTGCATTAATTGGTTTTTGCTTGGTTGGGATAGGGGTTTCTGGCCTGTTTCCGATGACGTTTATTTTGGCGGGTAAAGCAAAGAAATATTCTACTGGAATCGTTATTTCTATCATAGGAACATATTCTACCGTAGGGATGTTTTTAGGTCCGCCGTTAATTGGATATTTAGCAGAATCTTTTGGATTACAAAAAGCGTTTATCGTATTTATTATTAGTGGTTTTATGTTTATTCCTTTAACGGTAGCTGTATTTAATCATTTAAAAAAGTTGTAAAAATAGCAATTATTCTGATAAAAAAAAGTCAACTAGCTGTAAAACAGAATCCTCGATGTAAACATAAAATTGAAAAAAAAATCTACACTATTTTATAACATTTCATAAAACTTTGTATATTCGCAAGCGTTTTAAAACAAGTTTTTTTACATCAAAATTTGAAGTAATTGAACTCGTGAGTGGCGGTTGATTGATAAGCAACAATTGAAGGTTTTAAAAACCTTTATCGGCACAAAAAAACACATTACGAAAGTAATTAAGGTTCATTAACATAGTAAATAAAAGGGGAGATACTCAAGCGGCCAACGAGGGCGGACTGTAAATCCGCTGACTACGTCTTCGCAGGTTCGAATCCTGCTCTCCCCACAATTTACATCCTTAACGATAATAGGAACTCAATCCTTATCAAGTATCGTATTAAACTCTCAATTTTTTCTCATTTTTTAATATTTTAGGAATACAGTTAAACTGGTACTCGACTCCGCTCGAACACCCTATATATCAAACCTAAAAACATAAATAAAACTGGTCTTCGAGCGGAGTCGAGAAGCACGTATCCCAAACAAACCTCGCAAGTTCTCGACTCCGCTCGAACACCGGAAACTAATAAAAATCGTTCAAGATTAGTGGTCTTGGTATTCCCTGAGCATAGTTTAGAGGTCAATGAAAAGAATAATTAAAACTCCCCAACAAACAGATTACCAATCCCGAACATCCTCGTAATGAAAGTTATATTATGTTATTGCAAAAAATAATCAAAGAAATCTCATTAATTAACAACGAATCACCAACCCGACATACTTTTCGTTTTTGTAGCAATTCAAATTTTATGGAATGGCAAGTGTCCAAAGAGTGCAACGGTCTGGACACGATAATGCAATAAAAAGTAGAATTCAAGAAAACTAAAATAAGTCTAGATTTTTTTGTTTCTTTTTTCATCAATGGAAAAAAGAAAAGAAGAACGATTAAAGAAACCTCATAAATTAAAACTATCCAACAAACAGATTACCAATCCCTAACGTCCTTGTAATGAAAGTTATATTATGTTATTAATTTAACAACGGAGCTAAAACAGACCAAACATTTTTAGCCAAAATAGCATGACCTTTTTTTGTTGGATGAATCCCATCAGCTTGATTTAAATCAGAAATACCACCCACATTTTCTAATAAAAAAGGAACCAATACAATCTCATTTTTTTGAGCTAAATCAGGAAATATACTTTTGAATTCAGCCGCATATGCTTGCCCCATATTTGGTGGAATCTGCATTCCTGCTAAAACAATTTTAGTTGTAGGATATTTGGTTTTTACCGCATCAATAATAAATTGCAGATTTTTTTTAGTTGCTACTAAAGGCACACCTCTTAAACCATCATTTGCACCTAACTCTAAAACAAAAACAGCAGGTTTTTCATTTAAAACCCAATCAATTCTATTTTTCCCACCAGAAGAAGTTTCACCACTAACACCAGAATTTACCACTGTATAATTCAGTTGAAGTGAATCTATAGTTCTTTGTATGATTCCAGGGAATGCGTTCTCCACATCATCTAGACCATAACCAGCAGTTAAACTATCCCCAAAAAATATAATTTTTTTAGTGGTATTTTTTTCAGTTTTCTCAATTTCAATCGAATTATTATTATTTATTTCTGATTGTTTTTCTTTTTTAGGAGTATCTGCTTTACAAGAAAATAACAGCATTGCTAAAGAAAAATAACAGAATTTTAAGAAAATTGTTTTGGTTTGATTGTGGATATTCATCTTCAAATGATTATTTTTCAGCATCAGCATATTTTTTAGATTCCCGTTTACACGGGAAGGACAGTTTTAACCGAAACCTCGAAGCTGCGCTTAGAGGAATTATTTTTCAATTAAATAGAAATTAATGTCAAAGATATTAAAGATTAATGATTTAGAGAAAACTTATATAAGTGGTTCTAAACAATTAACAGTAATTAGTACTATTTCTTTTGAAGTAGAAAAGGGGAGTATCTTTTCAATAGTTGGACCTTCAGGAAGTGGTAAGACCACCTTGTTGGGATTGTGTGCAGGGTTAGATTACCCTACTTCGGGCACTATTGAACTTTGTGACACCCCTTTACAAGATTTAAATGAAGATGAACGCGCCGCATTAAGAAACAAAGAAGTTGGTTTTATTTTTCAGAATTTTCAATTATTACCAACATTAACCGCTTTAGAAAATGTAATTGTTCCTTTAGAATTACAAGGAGAAAAGAATGCTGCAAAGTTTGGAAAAGAGTTATTAGAAAAAGTGGGATTGGCAGATCGTATGCACCATTATCCTACACAATTATCTGGCGGAGAGCAGCAAAGAGTTGCATTGGCTAGAGCCTTTTCTAACAAACCCTCTATTTTATTTGCTGATGAACCTACAGGAAATTTAGATGAAGAAACGGGTGAAAAAGTAATTCAATTGCTATTTGAACTCAATAAAGAAACAGGCACCACATTGGTTATTATAACGCACGATTTAGATTTAGCCAACAGAACGCAACAAATTTTAAGATTAAAAGGAGGGAAGATCATTTCTAACGAAAAAACAGCAACCATTTAATGAGCAAATTAACCTCAAAAGCAAACTTTAATTGGCTTTTAAAAATGGCTTGGAGAGATGGAAAAGCAAGTCTTTCTAGATTGATGCTTTTTATGGCATCCATCATTTTAGGGATTGCTGCTGTAGTTTCTATTCAATTATTTAGCGATAATTTAAAACAAAATATTCAGAAACAATCTAAATCCTTAATGGGTGCAGATTTTATTATTGATAGCAAAAATGCACCCTCAGAAAAAGTGCTTAAAATAATTGACTCTCTAGGAGCTGATGCTTCTGAAGTCAATTTTGTTTCTATGGCTGCTTTTCCTAAAAATAAAGGAACTAAACTCGTAAAAGTAAGAGCTCTAGAAGGTCTTTTTCCTTTTTATGGAGATTTAACAACGGTACCTCAAAATGCCGGAAAAACCTACCAAGAATTAGGAGGCGCTTTAGTGGATGCAACTTTATTATTACAGTATAATTTAAACCCAGGAGACTCTATAAAATTGGGTAAAGTTACGTTTCCAATCATTGGCGCTTTAAAATCAATTCCAGGAAGTACCGCTATTTCTTCATCAATAGCACCCGCTGTTTTAATTCCGTATCGATTTTTAGAACAAACGGAATTATTACAAGTAGGCAGTAGAAAAGAATATCAATATTTCTTTAAAGCACCTGAAATGGATTTGGAGTTGTTATCCGAAAAAATAGCACCTATTTTAGATGCAGAAAATGCAGATTTAGATACCCATACTAGTACAAGTAAACAATTAGGAAGAAGGTATGATAATATTAGTCGGTTTTTAAATTTAGTGGCTTTTATTGCCTTGTTGTTGGGTTGTATTGGTATTGCAAGTTCTGTACATATTTACATCAAAGAAAAATTAAAAAATGTAGCCGTATTAAAATGCTTAGGAGCTTCTAGAAAACAATCTTTTTATATTTATTTAATTCAAATTATAGCAATCGGGTTTGTAGGAGGTATTATTGGTGCTGCCATTGGTACTGCACTACAATTTGCTTTTCCTTATATTTTACAAGATTTTTTACCTTTTGATGTCGCCATAACGATTTCTTTTCAACCCATAATTATGGGAATTACATTGGGGGTTTTAATGGCTGTTTTATTTGCATTATTACCATTATTAAATACTTGGTATGTATCTCCTTTAGAAGTATTAAGAGGAGCAGAAAACAATTTACAAAAACCTAAAAAGGCAAGAATACTGGTATTAATTACCATTTTATTGTTCATCTTTTTATTCTCTTTTTGGATCTTAAAAAGTGCCTTATATGGCATTTTTTTTACAATCGGAATTCTCATCACTTTTGCAATAATGGCAGGAGTTGCCACTTTATTTATCAAAGGAATTAAAAGGTTTTTTCCAAGTTCTTGGGGTTTTACAAAACGTCAAAGTTTGTTAAATTTATTCAGGCCCAACAACCAAACAATGGTGTTGGTTCTAGCTATTGGTTTGGGTACATTTTTAATAAGTACGTTGTATTTTACCAAAGATATTTTATTAGCAAAAACGTCTTTAGAAAACAAAAAAACAGATGCCAATATCATTTTAATGGATGTACAAAAAGGGCAAGCAGCTGCACTTTTAAACACTTTTAAAAGCAATGATTTAAAGGTGATTGATAACATACCCATTATAACAATGCGTATGGAAAAAATAAAAGGGAAAACTGTAAATGAAATTAGAAAAGATACCCTTATAAAAATGCGTAAATGGATGCTAAATCGTGAGTTTAGAGTTAGCTACAGAAATCATTTGGTTGCAACTGAAGAATTACTAGAAGGCGAGTTTATTGGTAAAGCTGAAAAAGGGAACCCTATTTACGTTTCTAGTGCAGATAATTTGGCTAAAGATGCCAATTTAAAATTAGGAGATGCGGTTACTTTTAACATTCAAGGTGTATTCATGGAAACGATCATTGGCAGTATTCGAAAAGTAGATTGGACTAGTATGAAAGTTAATTTTTTGATATTATTTCCAGAAGGCGTTTTAGAAAAAGCCCCTCAATTTAATGTCATTACCACGTATGCACCTACTGAAGAACGTTCTGCTGATTTACAAAGAGATGTAGTCCGAAATTTCCCGAATGTGACCATTTTAGATTTGCGTCAAGTATTTACAATTGTAGAAGATATATTAGATAAAATTTCTTGGATTATTAATTTTATGGCATTTTTTAGCATTCTCACTGGTTTTATAGTGTTGATTGGTTCTGTAAGAAACAGTAAATATCAACGCATAAAAGAAAGTGTTTTACTAAGAACTTTAGGCGCAAAGAGCAAACAAATTTTACAAATTACCGCTTTAGAATATGTGTATTTAGGATTGTTAGGAAGTTTAACAGGAATTTTATTGTCTTTAGTTGGTAGTCAATTGTTGGCTACATTATTATTTAAAGAGCCATTTATACCCTCTTTAATTCCGTTTTTAGTTTTTTTACCTGTCATTACAATTTTGGTGGTGGTTATTGGTTTAAGCAACTTAAAATCAGTTTTACAAAGTCCGCCTTTAGAAGTGTTGAGGAAAGAAGTTTAACATTATTATTGATAAATAGTTACCTAAATCTCAATAAATTAAAAGGATCCAATAAACAGATTACCACGTCCTAACGTCCTCGTAATGAAAGTTATATTATGTTATTGCTAAAAAGGGAAACAATAGGCAGTGGCAGTAGCAGTAGCAGTGGCAGTAATCATAATATTAACACAGATTACACAACCCCGACATACTATAATTTCAGTAGGATTTCAAAAGGAATGAAACGGCTAAGTGTCCAAAGAGTGCAACGGTTTGGACACGACAGTGTAATTTCTTGTAGCATTCAATGAAATTATAGAAAGTCTAGATTTTTTTGGTTCTTTTTTCATCAATGGAAAAGAACAACAGATAAAACTTTCAGAGAAGAATGATTGAAGCAATCTCATAAATTAAAACTATCCTAACAGATTACCACGTCCTAACGTCCTCGTAATGAAAGTTATATTTTCTTATTGCTAAAAAGGGAAACAAGAAACAAGAAACAAGAAACAAAAATCACAACCCCGACATACTATAATTTCAGTAGGATTTCAAAAGGAATGAAACGGCTAAGTGTCCAAAGAGGACAGAGCGTTTAATAAATGTCCAGTGGACATTTATAGCGAATGGGACAGGCTGCGCCCAGTGTCTGGACACAATAGTGTAATTTATTGTAGCATTCAATGAAATTATAGAAAGTCTAGATTTTTGGTTCTTGGAATTTATCTCGAGCATTACTGAAATAAAAAGATATTTTTATTGAAAGTAGCTAGCGAAGCTATCGAGAGGTCAATGGAATAGAATAAGAAATAATTTTTCGACAAGCTTAGAAAAAGATTCCTTTATAAACCATCATTACCAAAGAACAACGATTGCGTAATATTTCATACATTTGTGTACAAACTACACATAATGAGCAAGCAATCAATTAAACTTTCAGTAGACGCAGTGGTATTTGGGTATGAAGAAGGAAATATCTCTGTATTATTAATAAAAAGAAAGTATGCTCCCTTTAAAGAGCAGTGGGCAATTCCTGGAGGCTTTGTTTTAAACGATGAATCCTTAGAGGAAGCGGTAGAAAGAGAATTGTTTGAAGAAACAGGTATTCAAATTAATTATCTAGAGCAACTCTACACATTTGGAAAACCAGATAGGGATCCAAGAGGTAGGGTAGTGTCTATTGCCTATTTTGGATTGGTAAGACCCAATGCATTTAAAATATATGCTTCTACAGATGCAGCACAAGTACAATGGTTTCCTATAAACGAACTACCAGAACTTTCTTTTGACCACAAAGATATTTTAGAGGCCGCTATTAAAAGATTGCAAGGAAAAATAACCTATGAACCTATTGGTTTTGAATTGCTCGATAAAAAGTTTCCATTTTCTGATTTAGAGAAACTATACGCAACACTTTTAGGAAGAGCAGTTGATAGACGTAATTTTCGTAAGAAAATTGTTGGGTTAAATGTGCTTGATGAACTAGAAGAAAAAGTATCAAAAAGTTCAGGTAGACCAGCCAATTTATTCCAGTTTAATCAAAAAAGATACTTCCAACTTAAAAAGGAAGGAATCATTTTTGAAATTTAAACCCCTGACATTTAACAACATAAATACTTTGTGTAAAATTAACACAAAGTAAATTTGGTCGTTATTATATTC
>JANQTQ010000247.1 GCA_030731625.1 Polaribacter sp.
GAACCAACCTCTATCTAATAACGGGTCTTCGTGTATTGCTTTTTTATAGTATGAAATTGCTGCAGAAAATTTGTGTATTCTTTCATAGCACTCACCTATTCTAACATACGCAAAAGCCGTTGGATCATCTAATTCTAACGATATTAAATAATTATCTATTGCTTCTTGATAACGTTCTAATTCTTCTAAGGTTTTTGCTTTTTCTAAATATCCGCCAATAAAAGATTCATCAATTAAAACAGCATAATCAAAAGCAGTTAAGGCTTTTTCAAACAATCTTAATATAAAATATTGACGGCCTAATTGATGCCAAGCAACTTCACAATAAGGATCTTTATTAATATAATTGTCTAAATAGGTAATAGCTTGTTCGTGCTTTTTTTCCATATCAAAACAATACACAATATTATAAAGTGCAGAATAATCTTCAAAATCTTCTATTATACATTGTTCAAAACTTATTCGCGCATCTTCAAACTGATCTAAGTACAGATATTCCATCCCTATTAAAGACAAAACATCTAATTTATCGTCTGTAAAAGTTAATGCCTTTTCTAAGTTGATAATTGCTTCTTTATGATGACCTAATTTAGAATTTATAGTTGCTTTTTGTATAAAAACCTCATCATTAGTTGGCTCTATTTGCTCTATTTTTTTCAATAAAACAGAGGCCTTATCTAACTCATCTTCAAATACATAAATTTCTACTTGCAATAGTTTTAAATCTACAGACTGTGGATGTTGTTCTAAACCAAGCTTTACTGCTTTTTTTGCAAGTGCAAGCTTACCCACATCTAAATAATGGATAATAATTTCCTCGAACTCAACCAAATCAAAAAAAAAGATATTGTTGGTTTTTAGCATAGATTCAAACTTCGTTAAAGACATCACTTAGGCTCTTTGAATTTTTATTTAAAGGTACAACAACTCATACCCTACTTTAAAAGTACACGGTTTTGTTTTCAACAATTTAATTAACATCAAAAATTAGTTAATTATAAAAAAAACGAACACTTAAAAAAGAGGTAAAAATACTTAAATATACATATCGAATTCTGTTTTTTACGAATTACAACCTTATTTTATTTTGCTCATACGTTTATTTACATTAATTTTGATTTTCAACAACTATCAACTAAAATTTGATAGGTTTCTTATGAGCAAAAAAACCTTACTTAACTCAAAAGATATTGAAATTATTCTTCACAGATTAGCATGTGAGCTGATTGAAAATCATAATGATTTTTCGAATACTGTTTTAATTGGTTTACAGCCAAGAGGAACTTTTTTGGCGAACAGATTAACTGCTTTGTTAAAAAACGAATACGGCATTAAAGATCTAAAATTAGGGCTGCTAGATATTACTTTTTACAGAGATGATTTTAGAAGAAGAGATTCTCCTTTAGCAGCAACATCAACAAAAATAGATTTTTTAATTGAAGATAAAAAAGTGGTAATAATAGACGATGTTTTATTTTCTGGAAGAAGTATTAGAGCCGCTTTAACAGCCATACAATCTTTTGGAAGACCAGAAAATATTGAATTACTGGTTTTAATTGATAGACGTTTTAGTAGACATTTGCCAATTCAGCCAAATTATAAAGGAAGACAAGTAGACGCTATAAATGAAGAAAAAGTGTTAGTATCTTGGAAAGAAACGCATAAAAAAGATGCAGTTTATATAGAACAAAAATAATATGGATCAATTAAGCGTAGAACATTTATTAGGCATAAAATATCTAAAAACCACAGATATAGATCTTATTTTTAAAACTGCAGATCATTTTAAAGAAGTAATTAATAGACCCATAAAAAAGGTTCCTTCTCTTAGAGATATTACAATTGCTAATTTATTTTTTGAAAATAGCACCAGAACAAAACTATCTTTTGAATTAGCCGAAAAAAGACTTTCTGCAGATGTTATTAATTTTTCTGCAAGTCAATCATCTGTAAAAAAAGGAGAAACTTTAATAGATACTGTAAACAATATTTTATCTATGAAAGTAGATATTGTTGTAATGAGACATGGTAATGTGGGTGCAGGTGTTTTTTTATCAAAACATGTAAATGCAAAAATAATAAATGCTGGTGACGGTACACACGAACATCCAACACAGGCATTATTAGATTCATATTCTATAAGAGAAAAATTAGGATCTGTAAAAGGGAAAAAAATTTTAATTGTAGGCGATATTCTGCATTCTAGAGTTGCTTTATCAAATATTTTTGCACTACAATTACAAGGTGCTCAAGTAAAAGTTTGTGGCCCAACTACTTTAATCCCAAAATATATTACAAGTTTGGGTGTAGAAGTTGAAAACAATCTTAAAAAAGCGTTGGAATGGTGTGATGTTGCGAATGTTTTAAGAGTGCAACATGAAAGAATGGATATTAAATATTTTCCATCAACAAGAGAATATACACAGCTTTTTGGCATCAATAAAGAGATTTTAGACAATCTTGGCAAGAGAATTGTTATTATGCATCCAGGACCCATAAATAGAGGTGTAGAAATTACAAGTGAGGTTGCAGATTCTGATCAATCTATTATTCTGAATCAAGTAGAAAACGGAGTTGCGGTAAGAATGGCTGTTATTTATTTATTGGCGCAACAGATAAAAAGATAAATGTATGATTATTGAAAAAAAAGAAAATTACACACTTATTTCTTCGGATGAAAATTCGTTTTCAGATTTTTATACATCCTTTTTAAAAAGAGAAAAAGAATTTAAAAAAGAGCATTTAGTGCTACTAATTTCTGATGAAATTAACATCAAAAAAGAAGAATTTTCTTTATTTTTGAAAAGTTTCAAAAAGAAAAAAAACACATCATTTGTAATTGTTAGTAACAATGTAAATAGTGATGATGTACCAGAAAATTTTAACATTGTTCCTACTTTAACAGAAGCAGAAGATATTCTAGAAATGGAAGCTATAGAAAGAGAATTAGGATTTTAACGCTCAATAATATGATAAAAAAACTACTTTTTATTTTATGTTTAAGTTTATCTACAATTGGTTTTTCGCAAGAAAAATCTATTGAGAGTTTATCTGCAGCTCCTAATCCTTTTACAAATAATACCAAAATAACCTTTAACTCCAACACTAATTCAACGATTATATTTACTGTTTTAAATGTTTTAGGAAAAACTGTGTATAAAGAGAATTTAAAAGCAACGATAGGCGATAATTCTTTTTCTTTCGAAAAAGGAAACTTACTTGCTGGTATTTATATTTACACTTTACAAGATAAAGAAAACATTATTTCTAAACGACTGGTAATTAAATGAGTATAAACCTAACTATTTTAGGTTGTCATTCTGCAACTCCACGTGTAAACGCTTTTCCAACAGCGCAATATTTAGAAATAAATAATCACCATTTTTTAATTGATTGTGGAGAAGGTACACAACGTCAAATGCGAAAATATAAAATTGGTTTTTCTAAAATTGATCATGTTTTTATTTCTCATTTACATGGAGATCATTTTTATGGATTAGTTGGTTTACTAGCTACCTATGGTATTTTAAGTAGAGAAAAAGAGTTACATGTTTATGGTCCAAAAGGCATCAAAAAAGTTACTCTTTTACAGTTGAAGATTTCTCAATCACATGCTAAATATCCAATTATATTTCACGAATTAACATCCGAAGAAAGTGAACTTATTTTTGAAAATGATAAAGTATCCGTAAGAACAATTCCTTTAAACCATAGAGTGTATACAAATGGCTATTTATTTACCGAAAAAGAAAAGCCAAGAAAATTAAACATGCTAAATATTAGCGGATACCCAGAAATTGATAAAGCTGACTATTTAAATATTAAGGCTGGCAAAGATATTGTTTTATCAAATGGTGAAATTGTTTCTAATACAGAATTAACAATACCTGCATCAAAACCTTTAAGTTTTGCATTTTGCAGCGATACTTGTTATAAACCAGATATTATTCCCATTATTAAAAATGTAGATTTATTGTATCACGAAGCAACTTTTTTAGCAGATAGAGAAGATTTAGCTAAAAAAACAAAACATTCTACCTCTGCACAAGCTGCTCAAATTGCTAAAGATGCAGCCGTAAAACAACTTATTGTTGGCCATTATTCTGGCAGATATAAAGATATTACTTTATTTAAAAATGAAGCTACAGCAATTTTTGAAAACACAGAATTAGCAGAACCTGGAAAGGTTTTTAGCGTTTAAGCTATCTGGTAAAAAAATCTTTATTGCTTTATTGCTTTATTGATTTATTGATTGAAAAAAAAAAATTAAAACATTTATCAACTAATTTATTCTTTATCTTTTAGTTACAAAATTATTTGTACACTTTCAATTGTAATTAATTTTCTTATTTTAGTGCTTAACAAAAGCTACGAACCTTAGAGAAAACCGTTATGAAAACTACTAAAATAAACGCTATTTACAATGAAATTTTTGAAACCTATCCCAAGGTGGAAATTGAAGAACACATAAAAAAACTAATTGAATTAGATTATTATTATCCTTTTAATTCTACTTTTTATTGCATTACAAATACGGTTCATCAAAAATTTGAATACATCAGCAAAAATTTTACAGCTTGTACAGGTTTGCCTGTTGATAAAATGATATCCGGCGGTATGGATTATTTTTGGTCTCTTTTTCATCCAGAAGATATAAAACACTGGCTTAAAAGTTTAACGGATTTAATGACTTTTACAATGACAGAGCTAGATGATACGCAACGTAAAAGAATGAGTTATACTTGGAATTATAGGATAAAAGTAAATGATGATAAATATGTAAATATAATTCAGAATACTACACCTCTTCAATTTGACAAAACCAATAAGCCAATTATTGGTATGGCGCATTATACAGTTTTAGATGGCAATTTAAAAATGGATATTTGCGCTACTGCAAAATATTTAAATGAAAATAATGAGTACGAAACCTTATTTTACAAGAATCAATCTACATCAAATACTTTAAATATAATAAGCAATAGAGAAAGAGATATAATTCGTTTATTAATTACAAAAAAAACTAGCGAAGAAATTGCTAAGGACTTATACATTAGTAAGCATACTGTAAATACACACAGAAGAAACATTTTAAAGAAACTAAATATAGATTCTACTTTTGAATTAATGAGTTACTTTAAGAACAATCCAAAGCTTATTTAAAATATAACAGTTTTAAAGCCAAAACTACATGCTTGTTTTAAAACATATGAATGTAAATTGAATTGAGTTTATTCTGATATTTAATTTAGAAAAGAGTTTCTAAAAATAACATTCAATTAACCAATTCAATTTACATTTTTAAAGATGCTTAATACTCATTAATAGAAATCATCACCAAAGTACAAGCAACTAAAGCCTCTATATTATTTTCTTCTAAAAGCTTTACAAACTCATCATTTTCTGCACCAGGATTAAAAATTACTCTTCTAGGTTGCAAATCAATAATGTATTTATAATATTCTTCTTGTCTTTTTGGATTAAGATACAAAGTAACCGTATCTATATTTTTATAGTCTTGTTTTTTATCATCAATATTTATACTTAAAACTTTACCTTTCTTTTTCCCTAAGGCAACAACTGGTAATTCTTTATCTAACAATCGTTTAATTGCTATGTTAGAATATCTGTTTGGATTTGAAGATGCGCCAAGTACTAAAGTTTCATTTTTCATATGTTAAGGTTAAGTTAAAGAATGTTTGCAATCGTAACAAATATAATCATTCATGCGTCTATTAAGAAACCAATTAACAAAAAATTAACCAAATAATGAAAAAAATCCTACTGTTTTTAATGCTTATTATCGCAGGAAATACATTTTCTCAATCAGATAAAAATAAACTTCAAAAACCAGGCACAATCTCTGGAAAAGTAATAGACGAAACTACAAAAATTGTACTTCCCTATGTTAATATTGTTATCTACGATATGACAAAAAAAATAATAACAGGTGGTATTACTGATGAAAAAGGGATGTTCTTTATTAAAGATATTCCTGAAGGAAAAAGCACTATTGAAGTACAATTTATTGGTTTTAAAAAATACATCAAACAAATTACCATATCTACTAAAACTAAAAACATAGATTTAGGCATCATTTCTTTAAGCGAGGACAGTGCTAGTTTAGATGAAGTTGTAGTGCGGTCTGAAACTTCTACGGTGGTTCAAAAAGTGGATAGAAAAGTAATTAATGTTGGGAAAGACTTAACGGCTACAGGAACTACTGCGTCCGAATTACTAAACAACGTACAATCTGTAAGTGTAGATAGCCAAACAGGAAATATTAGTTTAAGAGGCAATGAAAACGTAAGAGTTTTGGTTGATGGTAAACCAACTAATATTTCTGCAGCACAATTGTTAAAACAAATTCCATCTACTTCTATTAAAAGTATTGAGCTAATTACAAATCCATCAGCAAAATACAACCCAGAAGGAATGAGCGGAATTATAAATATAATTCTAAATAAAGAAGCGAATATGGGCTTTAATGGCTCTGTTGATACAGGTGTAAATGCAGGACACTATGTTCGCTACAATGCTTCTACAAACCTAAATTATAAAACAGGAAAAGTAAACTTTTTTGGAAATTATGGCTACAATGCTGGCGAAAATTACAACTATGGTTATGTAA
Source organism: Polaribacter sp. (assembly GCA_030731625.1). GTDB lineage: Bacteria > Bacteroidota > Bacteroidia > Flavobacteriales > Flavobacteriaceae > Polaribacter. Next base: position 6,632 of record JANQTQ010000247.1, read on the forward strand.
ATAGAACGGATGTTAACAGAAATCAAAATTTTATTTTTAACAATGATAATACCTCTAACTTATTAAAATTAGGTGCAGATATTTATTTAAACGATAAAAATACCTTGTCTTTTTACACGACTCAAAACTGGTTTAATGGCGGTGGTAATGGAAGTACAATTATTACTGAAAATAATGTGATCATAGCAAATTCTCCTAATTTTCAAAATCAAGAAAACAAAACCGGCGCTTATAATATCAACTATAAAAGAGAATTTGAAAAGGAAGGACATAACTTAGAATTTGAAGCAACTTATTCTGACACATCGTCTCCAGAAGATGCAGGGAATTACAATCTTCTAAGCGACAACACAGATGCAAATTATAAAGTTTTAAATTTTACAAATGCTATTTTAAGAGACCAAAACAACACCTTAGTGAACTTAGATTATACAAATCCTATTTCTGAAAAAGGCAAACTAGAACTAGGATTAGAATATAGAGCAGACAATACTTCAAACACAAACATAACAGATCAAGAAATAGAGACTTTTGATGTAAACGGAACAAGTGAAGGGTTTTCTTTATTAGGAAATTCTGATTTTGAATACGATAGAAAAATATATTCTGGATATGTAAATTATGGTCAGGAATTTGGTAAAGTAACGATGCAATTAGGTGCAAGATTAGAACAGTTTGAGGTTGAAGGAAACTTTAATCAAGTAGGGCAAACATCGCAAAAAGTAACTGACGAAATTTTTAGTGTTTATCCGTCAGCATTTTTTACGTATTCTCCTTCGGATAAAAATCAATTTCAATTAAGCTACAGCAGAAGAGTTGACAGACCTGGTATTGGACAAGTAAACCCAATTAGAGAATGGAGTACGCCGTTAATAACGTCTATTGGTAATGCGCAATTACTTCCTCAATTTACGAATTCTTACGAAATAAATTATACGAGACAAATTAAAAATGGATCTTACACATTTGGTACTTTTTACAGAGTTATTAACGATAATATTTCTCGTGTTACTTATAAAGATCCTGCAGACCCAACGGATGTTAGACAAATTTTATCGTATACAAACTTTGATGATACGAGCTCTTACGGACTTGAATTTTCTTTAAATTATAAAATTGCTGATTGGTGGAGAATTAATTCTAGTATGGATTTTTATTCTCAAAAACAATTTGGAACGGTAGATTTAACAACAGCAAACCCACAAAGAATTGAAGTGACCAATGAAGTTTTTAATACTAGAATAAGCAACAGTTTTAAAGTTTCTGATCGATTTAATTTGCAATTATTTGCGATGTATAGAGGTCCGCAAGAAGACATACAATGGAAAACAGAAAACATGTGGATGGTAAATACAGGTGCTAGTTTAACCGTTTTTGAAGGAAAAGGAAGCATTAATTTTAGGGTAAATGATATTTTTCAAGGGATGAAATTTGCCTTTAATTCTACAAATCCGTTTGTGCAAAATGGGCAATTTAATTGGGAAAGCAGAACTGCTTATCTAGGTTTTAATTACCGATTTGGAAACGGAAAAAACAAAGCAAAACAACGTAGACAGCGTGATGATAATATTAAAGAAGGTGGCGCAGGATTTTAAATAAACCATCATAAAAAGTATACATTTGAATTCATAAAAAACCCGAAACATTTTACTGTTTCGGGTTTTTTATATTTTTTTACCCTTCTAGTTGTTTGTGAGAACCATCGCAACCAGGTTTCTTTTTAGACAAACCGCAAACACAATCGTTAATTCCCTGACCTTTAAATATTCTTGTTTGATATTTTTTAATCCTAGAAATTCTTGTTTTTGGTTGTTTTGCTGCAGAAAAATATAATAAATATCCTTTTTGTCTTCCGGGTGTTAAAGCATAAAATGCCTCTTTAAAATCTTTTTCCTCTTTAAAAATAATCTCTAATTCTTTTGGAACATCAAACTCAGAAACTTTTTTTGAAGGTACTTTAACCGCTGATTTTTCTACCTCGATTGCTTCAAAAACATACGTTTTAATTACATCCGTAAGCTTTAAAATATCAGCAACATTTGTAAATCTTAATTGACGAACAGCTTGCATATTTCCTGTTGGTTGTACTAAAATATTTAATTCGTCTTTTAACAAAACTCCTTTTAAAAATGACACTCCACAATACTCTTTAAATCCGAATAAAATAAGTAAGTTTTTATCCTGAAAAGTATAACACGGATTTCTCCATTTAAACGCTTCTGTTAATCCGCAAGAAATTAAAATACTGCGAAGTTGTTTTAATTCGGCTTGCCAATTATCAAGATTTTCTAGATATGCATCTACTTTTGTATGCACTTAAATTACCATCTAATAATTACAGAACCCCATGTAAATCCGCTACCAAAAGCAGCCAAAACCACTAAATCATTGTCTTTTATTTTACCCAATTCCCAAGCTTCTGTTAGCGCAATAATTACAGATGCTGCAGTTGTATTTCCGTATTTCATAATGTTGTTGTACACATTTTCATCTGCCAATTTAAATTTCTTTTGAATAAATTGTGCAATACGTAAATTTGCTTGATGCGGAATTAACATATCTATATCTTCTTTGTCTAAATTATTTGCTTCTAAACCTTCTACAATCGCTTCAGAAAAACGCGTAATTGCATGTTTAAAAACAAACTGACCATTCATATATGGAAAGTAAGAAACATCCTCTGGATCATTGGCTTCTAAAATTTCTGGAACCCATCTTTGCGTAGAAGGTCCTTCTAAAACTAATTCTTTAGCATGCTTCCCTTCCGAATGTAAATGACTTGATAAAATTCCTTTTCCTTTTTCTTCAGTTCTTGATAAAACAGCCGCTCCTGCTCCATCTCCAAAAATAACCGAAACATTTCTACCTCTTGTTGATTTTTCTAAACCACCAGAATGATTTTCTGCACCAATCACCAAAATGTTTTTATACATTCCGGTTTTAATAAATTGGTCTGCCACAGACATGGCATAAATAAAACCAGAACATTGGTTACGCACATCTAACGCACCAATGGTTGGCATATCTAATAGATCTTGCACTTGCACTCCACCTCCAGGAAAATACATATCTGGACTTAACGTTGCAAACACAATAAAATCGATATCATCTTTTGTCAACCCAGCCCTTTCAATGGCAATTCTAGCAGCTTTTGCTCCCATAACGGCTGTAGTATCTTCTGTTTTTGGATCAATCCATCTTCTTTCTTCTATTCCTGTTCTTTCTTGAATCCATTCATCAGAAGTTTCCATAAATTCCTTTAAATCATTGTTGGTAACAATATTGTCTGGAACATAATAGCCTAGTCCGGTAATTTTTGAATTATACATACTTTATGGGTGTGTTTTTTAGTTATTTGATTTTTGTTACTAACAAAAATAGTGATAAATAAATATCCTCGCAATAAACTAACTTTTGAAATCAATAAGAAATTAAAAGCCATTTATTTCTGTAGGAAGAATTTTACGCATTTTATATTTAGAAATTTCTTAAATTTAAAATACTGATTTTCGCCGATGCTTGCAAAATTTATAAGAACTATTGCAAACTAAATCCTTTATTTGATAAATGCAAATCCTTAACAAAACCTTCAAAAAAGCTTTCTATTAATCGTATTATCAAATTCTAAATCCATAACTTCATAATTGCTTGCTATTAAAGGTAACAAAATTTGAGATATGAAAACAAAAACTGTCATCTTGTCACAAAACTTCTTTTGGTATTTTATTTGACTATTGAACTATCATAATTAATAAAGTCAAACAAAACATAAATAAAAATGGCAAAAGGAAACATTAATGTATCGGTAGAAAATATTTTTCCGTTAATTAAAAAATTCTTGTATTCTGATCACGAAATCTTTTTACGTGAATTGATTTCTAACGGAACAGATGCAACAACCAAACTAAAACACCTTATTTCTATTGGTGAAGCTAAAACAGAATTGGGTGATGCAAAAATTGAAATCAGCATTAATAAAGAAGCTAAAACCCTAACTATTAAAGATCAAGGTTTAGGAATGACAATGGATGAAGTTGAAAAATACATCAACCAAATTGCCTTTTCTGGTGCCGAAGAGTTTTTAGAAAAGTATAAAGATGATAAAAACGAAACGGGCGTAATTGGTCATTTTGGTTTAGGTTTTTACTCTGCTTTTATGGT
>JANQTQ010000248.1:0-2827 GCA_030731625.1 Polaribacter sp.
TGAACCTAATAATTTTGGTAATAGCGGAGAAGATTATGTGCATGTTACAGCGCCAGGTGTTGGTGTTGCAGGTGCTTGGAACGATTTAACGAACACAGGTAATGAAGCAGGAGATTATCAACCTAAAGGTTATATTGTAGAATACGGAATTCCAACTGATCCGCCTTTGAATATTGTAGCAAGTACAAGTATTTATATTCCTCAAATTATTGTAACAACAAGTGCTACACTATGCGAATCTGGTTCGGCAACAATTACAGCAACTGCAAATGATGGTATAATTTTATGGTTTAATTCCTTAACTGGAGGTACACAATTAGCTACAGGCAGAACTTTTACAACGCCAATTTTAAACACAAGTACCACTTATTATGTAACCACTTCTGTAAATGGTTGTACAACATTGCAAAGAACACCTGTAACTGTAACTGTAAATCAAAGACCTGTTATAACTGCAGTTGTAAATGCTTTAATTTGTGCTGGTTCTGCTACTTTACGAGCAACCGCTTCTGCAGGACAAATTAATTGGTATACTTCACAAACAAGTACAACACCCATTTTTACAGGAAACAGTTTTACAACCCCAATTTTAAACACCACAACTACGTATTATTTAGAAGCGAATAATAGTAATTGTAATGCTACAACAAGAACAGAAATTACTGCTGTTGTAGACGGTACAAAACCTGAGTTTGATGTAATGCAAAACACCTATGTTTTATGTAATGATATTGGTTCTGTAATTTTAGAAACTACAAACGAACAAGCAAATTACACCTATGTTTGGAAAAAAGATGGGGAAATTATTGCTGGAAATACAACTTCAAATACGGTTTCTGCAACAGGTAATTATACGGTAAGTGCAATTTCAGCAGCAGGTTGCACATCCGAAGAAAAGGCGATTGCTGTTATCAATTCAGAAATTTCATCGATTACTAAAAACGATTTTATTATTGTAGATGACGCGATTAATAATACAATTTACGTAAACAATCCTAATTTAGGAATTGGTAATTATGAGTTCTCTTTAGATGATGAATTTGGCATTTATAGAAGCCTAGGTTTTTTTGAAAATATTTCTACCGGAATTCATACTTTATATATTAAGGATGCCTTAGGATGTGGAACGCAAGAATATCAGTTTTCTATTTTGGCGTATCCAAAGTTTTTTACACCAAATGAAGATGGCGATAATGATATTTGGAATTTAGACGGATATGATAAAAATTTCTACACAGTTTCTGATATCCTTATTTTTGATAGGTTTGGAAATTTAATGTATACGATTGATAAAAATTCTGAAGGTTGGAATGGCGATTCTAAAAATGGAAAATCGCCATCAAATGATTATTGGTTTAAAGCTACACTAACAGATATCAACGGTTATTCTGTGCAAAAAACAGGTAATTTTAGTTTAATAAGAAAGTAAACTGTTTATCAATTCATATAATTGTTCTTTTGTGTGATTGGCATTTAAAACAATTCTGTTTATTTTTTTTGTTGATGTTGGATAATAAAAACTGGTAATTACGATATTTTTTGTCAATAAATAATCGGCAATATTTTCATCATTTATAAAAAAAACAGGATAGTTTTTAGAGATATTTATGTTGTCTAAATGTTTCAAATTTTCATACACATAGATGCAATTTTCTTGTAATTTATTTTGCTGATTTTTGTACAAATCTTGTCCGTCTAAAAAGCTTTCTAAAAAAGCAGGATTCATGCCAGAACTTCCCACAAAAAGCGGATTTTCTCTTATTAAACTGATGAATTTTTTTGTACCAGAAATAACGCCACCGTTAATTCCGAATGCTTTTGTAAGTGAAGAAACCATTACAATTTCTATGTTTTTATGGATGTTAATTGTTGATGAAATTCCGTTGCCATTTTTACCTAAAACACCAAAACTATGCGATTCATCAACCAAAAGAAATACTTTTTTTTGGGATGAAATTTCTTGTAAAAAATCAAAATTAAAAGGCATTGTTTCTAAAGCCGCAATTGCATCAACAACAATACAAATAGTTTCTTTTTTGGTATCAATCAATAAAGGATTTAAACGTTTTTCATCAAAAACTGGCAATGCATTTTTAGGTAAAATAGCTGGATGTGTTTTGGGCATAAAATAAAAAGCATCCACAAATTTCTCTAAAGTAGCAAGTGCAAATTGCCCAGCAATAGTGCCAGAAGAAACAGTTGTACAATCTTCATGATTTATAAAACTGGACAAAAAATCTTCACCTCTTTTGTACACATTTAATTTAAGGTTTGCATTTCTAGAACTGCCATAAGAAGTTCCCCAGTTCTTCATGTTTTTAAAAACTATTTCTTGAAATTCAGGCAAAGAAGCAATCCCTAAGTACGAAGTTCCGCTAAAATAAATATGTTCTTTTTCGTTAAAAAATGCCGTTGTATTTGGTAGTTTATCTAGTTGCATAGATTATAATAATGATGTGCCTATTCCGTTTTCATCAGCATAAAAAATTACACCATTATTTATAGTAATTCCTGTAGCGATATCCTTTTTTAATAATAGACTTCCATCCATATCAACATAATCTAGAAGTGGTAATAAATGCGCAATGGCAGAAATACCAATAGCAGATTCTGTCATACAACCAACCATGGTTTTTAAGCCAAGTTTTCTAGCGTTTTCAAGCATTCTTTTTCCAGGAGTTAAGCCACCGCATTTTGTAAGTTTTACGTTAACACCATGAAATAAGCCAACACATTTTTCAACATCGGTTTCTATAATGCAGCTTTCATCAGCAATAATTGGCAAAGCAGATTCTTTGTATAATTTTTTTGCGCCTTCAAAATCATC
>JANQTQ010000248.1:2927-3986 GCA_030731625.1 Polaribacter sp.
GGTAAAGTTAGAAAAATAATCGACAAAAATAACATTATGCCATTAGTAACTCCGTTGAATGCAGAACACGATTTAGAAACAAAAAAACTTGCAGAATTCTTTAATGAAACGTTAGGTTTTTGCCCAAATTCAGTTTTAACAATGCAACGTAGACCTGCAATTTCTAAAGCATTTATCAATTTAAATAAAGCCGTGATGGCCAATGAGGGCAGGGTTACTTCTGCTTTAAAAAGAATGATTGCTTGGGTGTCTAGTAATGCAACTGGTTGCAGATATTGCCAAGCACATGCAATTAGAGCTGCAGAACGTTATGGAGCAGAGCAAGAACAATTAGATAATATTTGGGAATACAAAACACATGAAGCATTTTCTGATGCAGAAAGAGCGGCATTAGATTTTTCTTTAGCAGCTTCTATGGTACCAAATGCCGTAGATGCAACTATTAAAAAAGAATTATATGCATATTGGGATGAAGGTGAAATTGTAGAAATGCTAGGTGTAATTTCTCTCTTTGGATATTTAAATAGATGGAATGATTCTATGGGGACAACTTTAGAAGAAGATGCAATTGAAAGTGGAAATCAATTTTTAGGCAAACATGGCTTTGAAGTTGGGAAACATAATGGCTCTAAATATTAGAATTAGAGCTAAAAAAACCTTCTCTTAATATGAGAAGGTTGTTTTTATTTAAAGGTCCCCCAACCTCAATAAATGTTGATTCAAATATAATAAAAAGGTGTAGTTTTGTAGTTGTGTAAAATACAAAATATTAAAACTACTTTTTGTGATTTTTAAGTAAACTATAGAAGCGATGATTGAAGAAGAGAAGTTATTTGATTACATAAAATTTAAGATTCCTGAGAATGTTTCATTTATAGATGAAATTGCAGATGTTTTAGATATTAGTTATGATGCCGCATACAGAAGAATTAAAGGGAAAACGTCGTTAACTTTGAGTGAAAGTTTGCAGCTGTCTAATCGTTTTAATTTTAACCTTAATGACATTCTTATTGATAAAGAAGTTGATGACGAAAGAATTGTTGTAGAAAAAACACATCC
>JANQTQ010000248.1:4086-10791 GCA_030731625.1 Polaribacter sp.
TTAGAAGTTTGGAACGACTCTACGATAGATAATATTTTAAATCAAATTCAATTTTTTTATGAAGTTGGTCTAACTACCAAAGAAGAAACAATTTTAATTGCCGATGGTTTAAAAGTGTCTTTGAGTTTATTAGAAGAACAAGCAAAAAATAAAAAGAGAATTAAAAATGACAACAGTTTTCTGTTATATCACAATAACATAATTTCGCTTTTAAACACAGTACTTATGAAATCTGAAACAGAGAAAATAGTATTAGTGCCGTATACAAACTTAACTTATTTTAAGGTAATAGATAAAAATACTACAAATCAAATAGAAGAATATTTAAAAAGGCAAATAGAGTTTTCTAGCAGTCTTTCTGGTGAAGCATCTATAGAAAGAAGTAAGTTTTTTAATGCCATGAATCAAAAAATTGACGGTAAAATTTTAAAATTACTGCTGTAATTTTCTTTCAATTTCGGTTGCTATAGAATCAATTAATTTTTTCGATTTTTCTATTTCTTTATGGATGATTTTCTCATCAGAAACTAAATCTTTAGTGGTTACAAACGACTTTTTATACCAGTTTTTCCAAGCTGTAATGATTTCTATTTGGGTTGATATTGCATCACCCTTATGAATTGCAATTTTACTTTGTTTTAACTCTTCATTTAATCGATTTACAGCTGCTTTTTCTAAATCTGATAAAATAGATTTTGCAGTATTTTCATCAGCATTTAATAAGGTATAAGCAGCAATTAAAGCTGTTGTTCCCACATTTTTTAAGGTAGTTTTAGATACGTTTTCTATTCTGTCATTATCTGTATGATAAAACTGGTCTGTAAAATGCCAAAACAAAACACTTGGTATGTTTTCATTTAAAAATGGTACATGATCACTTCCTCCTTCAAACGGATTTGTGTTTACAACCCAATTGGCTCTTTTGCCTTGAGTTTTAAATTTATCAATTAAAAAGTCGTTTAAATAATGAGGTTTCATTTCATCTAAAGTCATTGTAGAACCTCCCCATTCTGTGTGTTTATCGTTGCCACGAGTCCAAATAGCACTTGGATCTGGCATTTTTTCAATTAAGAATGTTCCACCAGTTTTGGCAGTATTTTCGCCAACCATGTCTAAAGAAATTCCCCATTTAATTTCTTTGGCTCTTATTGTATCTTCTTGCACATATCTTCGGGTTGATATTATTTCATCTCCCCATAAAAAAGTCAAGGTTCTATTGGGTTGAAATTGTTTTTGTTTGATGAATTTTGCAGTTAAAGTAGCCATTTCTAACGCAACTCCAACTCCAGTTGCATTGTCATTTGCGCCAGGTTCTTGCACGTGCGCACTAAAAACCAAACGTTCTTTAGGTGTTTTTTTTCCTTTAATATCAGCAATAATTGTTAATTCTTCGGATGGATAAATATTGGTTTCAACAATTACTTGTAGTTCTAATTTTTCATATTCTAAAGCCCTTTTTAATCTTTCTTTAGCCTGATAAGAAAGTGCAATTGCCCAAGGTTTGTTTACAGAATCTAACGGAATTGACCGAAACTGAATAGAAGTTGTATTCTTTTCTGGTTGTAAATAATCTGGATTGTTGTATGTGATTATTCCAGCTGCTTTTCCATCAATAATAGCACTTTTAAAAATTTGATACGGACTCGTTTCTGCAAAAACAATTTTACCTTTTACATCCAACTTAGATAATTGTTGGATGTCTTTAATATAGACAACTTCTGCTGTAATTCCTTCTTTAGGAGTGCTGTACGAGTTTAGAGCAATCATATTTCTGTTGGTGCTATGTTCTAATAAAAAATCAAGTTCTCCATCAATTTTTATACTAGCATTTACAGATTCCCAAGTGGGATTTTTAAGCGGTCTTTTTTCTATTCTATAGGTTAGAATATCATTTTCAGTAGCTTTATCTTCTAAAACATAACCTGCTTTTTCTAGTGTTTCGGCAATTTTATAAATACTTTTATTAAAACCAGTATTACCAACAACACGCCAATATTTTTCTACAAAAGAAGTTGTTTCAAACGCTATATCTCCTGTAAATTCTTTATTGATCACATCAGCATAATTAGTGGTGTTTAACTCTAAAGATGTATCTGTTTTACAGTTGATAAAAAAGATTGAAATAAGTAGTAAAAGAATAGACTTTTGGATCATGTTTTTTTTATTTAGAACATACAACGAAATAACTTGTGTTTGTTTAAAAATAGGTTATTTTTTTGAGCTTAACGTTAAGCTATCTATAACTAAACCTTCAAGACCCGATTTCATAAAAGTTCTAATATTATAATAAGATGTGCCATTTACATCACTTAAAACAGTTTTATAATTTTCACCAAAACAATACAACGTTTCTGCTTTTGTTAATTTCTGTTTAAGGGCAAAGGCAAATATTTTATTTGAACCAGAATTTTCGCCAACTTTATTCTTGAATTTACCATTTGTAAATGCTGTAGGTGTAAAGTTATAGTTGTCATCAATTACTTGTATCGTTTCTGCATACGTAATTGCTGTTGGGTTTGTTTTTAACTTTTCTTTAAATTGTTGGATGCTCATGATGGTTTTAGCTTCTACAATTTTTTCTATTTTTAAATCTAATGTTTTAAAAGTGAATTCATTAACTAATTGTTGTAAAAAAGGAACATCATTATCCTTCATAAAAATTAGATATAAAATTTGACCGTTTGTATCTAAGGTTGATATATTTCCTGGGATTCCTGTTACAGTTTTTCCGGTAAAGTATTTATACAATGCCAAACCTAAAAGATAGGTTCCGTTTGATGAAGGATGAATATCATCATGAAATAATTCAATATCTGGTCTGTATTTAATAGAACTTGCAAAAAGCGGTCCACCAGGAATGTAGTTTGTATTGGTTTGTTCGCACAATAATTTGTGCATTTTTTCAATTTGTGGCAACATTAAAGGGTTTGATTTGTAGGCCCAAGTCATCATAAAAATGGGCTCTGCACCTTTAGATCTTACTAAATCTGCAAACTTTTTACTATATTCTAAAAACTTATCAGGAGACGTAATAGAACTTAAACTATGGTTGTTAAAAACCACATAATCCCATTTTTCTAACTCTATCATAATACGAGTTTGGGTTCCTCTTTCGCTTTTCCAGTGATTTTCTAAGCTTGAACCACCAATAGTAGAATGTTTCGTGTCTATGTTTACGTTTTGCGATTTTGCCATTGCAGAAACCACTTGCGGTAAATTGTTGTAATACGTAAAACTATTACCAACAAATAACACTTTAATTCTTTTTTCTTGTGTTGTTGAATTTGTGTTTGTTTGCGCTGATAAAGAACTGCTGATAAAGAAAATTAATAAAAAAGAAGAGGTATGCAGTATTGATTTAAAATTCATTTTTGATGTAATTAAAGGTGTTTTTTATAAAGTGCGAAATTAATAATTTTATTTTTTGGGTTTTGTTAATATTGATTTAATAATTTCTTTGGATTTGATTTTTAGATGCTTGAAGATGCTTAAAATTAAAATTTTAAAAAAATTACTATAATTGATTAATAAATGTAAAGTATTATTTACATTTGTATAAAAATAATAGCATTATGAAAATTAAAATGTTGCCAAATTGGTGTAAAAAAGTAGGGTTGGTTGTTTTTTTAATAGGAGCTATTGTCTCTGGTTATAAGGGTTTTATGGATGGATTTACAGCAGAGTGTAATCCAGATGCTATAAAATATGATATTTTTGAAAATTTATATAATGATCCGGTTTTGCATTTTTTTGAGGTTTTATCAGTTGTTGGAATGATTATTTACATGATGTCTAAAGAAAAAGTAGAAGATGATTACATCAATATATTACGGTTAGAATCTTATCAATTCACTATATTGATAGGCTTAGGATTAACTGTTATTATTTATATGATATGGGGAAATGTAAGTTTGAAGTTAGATTATATAATTAATTTATTTATGATTTTTTATCTGATTATTTTCGCAGTAAAAAAAAGAATCTACTAAATGAAAAACCTACTAAAAGTAGAACGTGCAAGGCACAATTTAACCCAAGCAGATTTAGCAGAAAAATTAGGTGTTTCTAGACAAACAATTTATGCGATAGAAAACAATAAGTTTAATCCGTCTGTAACGATAGCAATTAAAATGGCTCGTTTTTTTGGTGTAACCGTTGAGTATTTATTTGATATTGAAGACGATTTTTAAATTATTCTTTTAATTCTAAAGCATCGCTTTCAAAATATAAGCCATCAAAGCTAGTTTTCATAAAGTTTCTTATATTTTGATGAGATTCGCCATTCTCATCTTCTAGCACATTTTTATAATGTTCTCCAAAACAAAAAAGTGTTTCTTCTTTTGTTAATTGTTGATGAACCGCAAATGCAAACAATTTACAAGAACCCGAATTTTCGCCTGCATTATTTTTAATTTCTCCGTTTGTAAAAGCAGTTGGAGTAAAATGATAATTATCTTCTATTACTTGCATTGTTTCAGAAAAAATGATTTCTGTAGGATTTGTTTTTAGCTTGTTTATAAATGTATTCATTATTTTTTAAGTGTATGTTTTTTGAGTTTTAATTCCTAAATTGTTACTATGATTTTTTTAAAGGAATTAAAATTGATAGTTATGACATCTTTCAATATATTTTTAAATCCAAATTATTGAGATTTGACTACTGTTTCTAGTTCTATTGAGATATCATTTTGAAAAAAATCTCGACTGCCTTCGAGCAGAAAGTTATTCCATTTTCAAATTGATAAATTATTACTTTAATCTATTTCTTCCCCTCCACAATCACCACAATTTCACCTTTTGGTGGCTTGTTTGTATAATGCGCTAAAACTTCTGTGGCAGTTCCTCTAATGGTTTCTTCAAACATTTTTGTTAATTCGCGCGAAACAGAAACTTGTCTGTCAGCTCCAAAATATTCTACAAAACTGCCTAAAGTCTTTATGAGTTTATGAGGAGATTCATAAAAAATCATCGTTCTGTTTTCTTCTGCTAACAATAAAAAACGAGTTTGTCTTCCTTTTTTAACAGGTAAAAAACCTTCAAAAACAAACTTATCATTTGGCAAACCAGAGTTTACCAAAGCTGGTACAAAAGCAGTTGCGCCAGGTAAACAATCAACTTCAATATTATTTTCTACACAAGCTCTTGTTAGTAAAAAACCAGGATCAGAAATTGCGGGCGTTCCGGCATCAGAAATTAATGCACAGGTTTCTCCGTTTTGAATTCTTTGCACAATTCCTTTTACAGATTTATGTTCATTATGCATGTGATGACTGTGCATTTGTGTAGAAATCTCAAAATGTTTTAAGAGTTTTCCGCTTGTACGCGTGTCTTCTGCTAAAATAAAATCGACCTCTTTTAGAATTCTAATGGCTCTAAAAGTCATGTCTTCTAAATTACCAATTGGTGTAGGAACTAAATATAATTTGCTCATTTTTGAGTTTCTTGTGTAAATAATATAAAAGTTCTCGATATAATTTTGAAGAAAATCAACATCACTCGAACTGACATTTATACGATATTATTTTTGGTATTTCAAGTAAAATTCTTTTTTCAAGATTTTTGTATCCAGAAGTTTTGAACTTTAAATGTAGGCAAATTTACAAAGAATTGTACGGATTTTGCGTTACCGATTGTAGCAATTGTTTGAGCTCTTTTTTATTCTTTTTTGGAATAAAAAAAGCGAGTGCGAAAAGCGGGGCATTTCTCTTTAGAAATGAACGCCCAAAAACTTTTAATTCAATAGAAATTGTTTAGTTTTGCAGCTTAAATTTTAGAAGGAAATGTATAGAAGTCATTCTTGTGGAGAGTTAACAGCATCGCATATAAATACAGAAGTAACCTTAGCAGGTTGGGTACAAAAAAGCCGTGATAAAGGGTTTATGATTTGGGTTGATTTACGTGACAGATACGGAATTACACAACTTATTTTTGATGAAGAGCGCACGCCAAAAGAAATGATGGAAAAAGCAAAATCATTAGGAAGAGAATTTGTAATTCAGGTTACTGGAACCGTAATTGAGCGCGAATCTAAGAATGATAAAATGGCAACTGGAGCGGTGGAAGTGTTGGTTTCTAAATTAGAAATTTTAAACGCATCTGTTACGCCACCTTTTACAATTGAAGATAAAACGGATGGAGGAGAAGACATCCGAATGAAATATAGATACTTAGATATTAGAAGAAATCCTGTTAAAAACAGTTTGATTTTTCGTCATAAAGTAGCGATGGAAGTTCGTAAATACTTGTCTAATCAAGAATTTATAGAAGTAGAAACGCCGTATTTAATAAAATCTACGCCAGAAGGCGCAAGAGATTTTGTGGTTCCTAGTAGAATGAACGAAGGTCAGTTTTACGCATTACCACAATCGCCACAAACGTTTAAACAATTGTTGATGGTTGGCGGAATGGATAAATATTTTCAGATTGTAAAATGTTTTAGAGATGAAGATTTACGTGCAGACAGACAGCCAGAATTTACACAAATTGACTGTGAAATGGCATTTGTTGAGCAAGAAGATATTTTAAATGCTTTTGAAGGTTTAACGCGTCATTTACTGAAAGAAGTAAATGGTGTCGAGATTGAAAAATTCCCAAGAATGTTGTATGATGATGCGATGCGTCTTTATGGAAATGATAAACCAGACATTCGCTTCGGAATGGAATTTGGAGAATTAAACGAGGTAACTCAGCACAAAGATTTTGGCG
>JANQTQ010000249.1:0-8479 GCA_030731625.1 Polaribacter sp.
CGTAAGTTAATCCCGAATTTATTCGTAATTCTGAGTTGATCATAGAAGTAAATCGTCCGCCAAAAAGGGTATTTATAACTTCAATAGCAACGATATCTTTGTTGTTTTTTGCAACTCCTGGAGCGCCAATGTAAAAAGTTGTTTCATTAGCATCTTCTTTATTTACTAATAAAACATTACTTTCTGTGGGTGTTTTAATTGCTTGGCTTGCTATGTTAATAGGAGATTTATTACTCTTTTTCCAATCAGAAAATAGAGTAGTTATTACTTTTTTAATTTCCTTAGAATTAAAATCACCTACGATACTTATTGCTGCATTATTTGGGATATAATTTGTTTGATAGAAATTTTTTACATCTGTAATTGATATTTTTTCTACGGATGCAATTGTACCACTTAAACTATTTGCGTACACATGATTTTGATATAAAAGTTGATCAAAATAAGAACGAATTACAGATTGCGGACTCTCTTTTTGACGTTCTAATTCAACTAATATTCTGCTTTTTTCTTTCTCAAATTCATCAACATCAAAAACAGGATTTACAACCAATTCTTTAATGATTGATAAAACTACTTTTTGATCTTTTGCAGCAAATTTAGAAGACAAGCTTGCAAATTCTTTAGATGCCGAAACAGAAACGTTTGCACCAATAAAATCTAAGGTTTCATCAATTTTAGATTTACTATAATTTTGAGTTCCGTGTTTTAAAGCACTGGCAGTTAAAGAAGCTAAACCAGATTTTGTTTCATCATAAATTGCGCCAGCGGGTAAAATTGCAGAAACGCTAATAACAGGAACATCGTGTTGTTCCATTAAATATACTTTTAAACCATTTTTAAGTTCGAAAGTACTGTAATTTGGCAGCTTAAAATTTTGAGCTTGAACGCTTAGATTTGCACATGTGATGAAGCAAATGGCTACTAGTATTTTTGTAATTCTTTTCATAATATTATTCTTCTACATTCTTTTTTAACACGCCTATTGTTCTGTTGCTTTTGGTAAAATATTTTTTCGCAACATTTTGCACATCTTCTATGGTAACTTTATTAAAGTTTGCCGGAGCATTAAACATTTTTTTGTAATCGCCAAAAAATAACTCGTAAGTACCAATATTGTTAGATTTACCGTCAATAGTTTCAACCTGATTATAGAATTCCATTAATTTTTGATTTTTGATCTTCTGCAATTCATTTGCTGTAATTCCGTCTTTTTTAATTTTTTCTAACTCATCAAAAATGGCGTTTTCTAAAGCTGTTTCATTGATGTCTTTATTTGCAGCAGCATAAAAATAGAATAATGTAGGATCAAAACTTGCACTGTAATCTGTGAAAATCATAGTGGCTAATTGTTTTTCATTCACCAAAGAAGCGTATAATCTAGACGATTGCCCGCTTGTTAAAATAGAGCTTAAAATAGTTAGCGCGTAATAATCTTCATGTTTTGCTTCTGGGGTATGATAACCAACTACTAGATAAGGATTTGCTACATCTTTTTGAACAGTAATTCTTCTTTCTCCTGTTTGTGCTGGTTCTGTAATATGAATTCTTGGTGGTGTTGGTTGCGCAGGAATCGGTTCTAAATATTTCTCTGCTAATTCTTTTACTTTTTCAAATTTCATTGCTCCAGAGACCACTACTACACAGTTATTTGGTGCGTAATAGGTTTTAAAATAGCGTTCTAAATCTTGTTGTGTCCAATTTTTCATGTCATCTTCATAGCCAATAACAGACCAATGATACGGATGCTCTTGAAAAGCAGTTGCTTTTACAGATTCTATAATATTTCGCCAAGGAGAATTTTCTAAACCCGTTCTTCGTTCGCTTAAAACAACGCCACGTTCGCTTTCTACCATTAAAGAATCGATGCTTAAACTAGAAATTCGATCGCCTTCTAAATCGAACATAACTTCTGCTGATGAAGCAGGAAACCAATTTGTATAAACGGTAACATCTTCTGTTGTATACGCATTGTTTGCTCCGCCATTAAATTCCATTACTTGATCAAATATTTTTGGTCCGTATTTTTTAGCGCCGTTAAACATCATATGTTCAAAAAAGTGAGATAAACCCGTAATTCCTTGGTGTTCATTTCTACTACCAACTTTGTAAAACAAATACATATTGGCATTTGGAATAGAAAAATCTTCCACAACTAAAAATTTCATGCCGTTTTTTAGCGTAAACGTTTTTACATCTTCGGCTTTCATTTGTGCATAAGAAATTACGCTCAAAAAAAAGAAAAGAAGAACTAATACTTTTTTCATACTTTATTATTTATGGTTGTTAATTTATTTTAATTGTGAATACTAAATTCAGCAATTTTTTTGTCAAATTATTAAAAAAGTTAATTTTTCTGATAATAGAAAATCTGAATACAAATATAATGTAGTTTTTAATAAAATACATTTAACCTAAATTATTGATTTGTAATTAAATAAATGATTTAGCTTCTATGTAGAAACAGTATTAAAACAAAACTTTTTACACCAACCAATCTTTTAACTTGTCGGTTATTTTTGGATTGCTCAATAAATCTAAATGATTGTTTTCATAAGCAATCCAAGTATGTTCTTTTTTAAAAAGAAGATTTTTAGCTGGATTTTTATGTTCACCAAAAGCACTTTTTATATCCACTAAAGTATCGCCTAAAATTTGGTTTTTTGATTTTGAAGTTTCTTTGCCAATAACTGCTGCAATACTATAAAACTCAATACCAGTTGGTAAGGGAATATATTGGCTTTGGTCTTTTTTTAATTTAAATCGATCCATATTTAGCCAATCTTCATCAACTAAATTTCCATATCTTAAATCTGTTACGCCGGCACTTCTAATTTTTCCCAACTTAGCAAATGGTTTTAAGTAAGGCACAGATGCTAAAACAAGATCTAAGTAATTTCCAATTCTTTCAACAGGAGAACCATGATGCGGAGTGCCTAAAAAGGCCACTTTTTTAATATGTTTTAACCAGTTATTTTGATTTTGTTCGCCATAATACAATGCACTTCTAGTTATTAAACCACCCATGCTGTGCGCAATAATTGTAATTTCCTCAACAGGAACAGGCCAGTTTTCTACTAATTTTTCTAGGTTTTCGGTTAAGTTTTTTCCGTTGGCAGAAATGTGTTTTCCGCTATTGTAGTTTAGATAAATAGGTGTTTTTTTTAATTCTTCGGATAAAATTTCTGCATGATTATGATTTTTTCTTGTCCATTGAAGATCGCTCATACAAGAACCATGAATCATTAAAAGGATTTTACCTGCACAATTTGGATAGTTTTCTTTCAAACTTTCTTGATCAATTTGCAATACTTTTGATTGATATCGAAATTGCATGTCAATTTTTAGCGGATTTTCTGTTTCCTCTAAATAATCACCAATAACGCCGTTTAAAATAGAAAGAATTATTTGTTTTGTATCCGAAGATTTTATGTTGCCAATTACAGGTGTTAAATGCGCTAAAATTTTAGAAATAGAAGTTCCTATTAGTTTAGTACTCCATTTTACACTCTTAAAAGTGATACCCGCAATGCCGGTTATTATATTTTGAATAGGAGTAGAGGGCAAAAAAGGAGGATGCACAACTTGATGATGCATTTTTTCAACTAAATCTGTTACACCAAGGGTTGCATCCATAATTAAATGAGTAAGTCCTTGAAGTTCAGATGTTGGTTTTATTTTTTTTGACATTATTTAAGCGTCATTTAAAATGTACTACTTTTAATTTTTAATTGAAAGGAGGTTCAAGTTAATGCGTTTTTTTATCTTTTATGTAAAAAATGAAAAAATAATAATTGTAGCAATATTTTTAAAGTTAGCTTACAATCAGCGTAAAAGGAATGCTATATTTAATATTTACAGCTTTACCAGATTGATATCCAGGTTTAACTCTAGGCATTTGTTGCATAACTTTTTTTACTTCTTCTTCAATTCTTATATGAGGAGCTCTCACTTTAATATCTACGATATCACCATTTTTATCTATTTTAAAGCCAATATATACTCTTTTTCTTCCTTTTGATAAACCAAGTTGATTTGGTAAATCTGCATTAAATTTTTTCATGAAATGCATTTGTACACCTTTACTAAAGCATTTTTTTGCCTCTTCAGAACTAATCGAGTTTTCACAACCGGGGAAAAGTGGAATCTTTTGATAATTAATTACAGTATTTGTGTTGATGATTGATTTGCTGCCATCAAAAGAAAAAATCTGTAAAATGTAACTGTTAATAGGACTTTTATCAGTAAAGTTTAATTTTTCAATAGGATATTGCTTAAAAGCTGCTATAATTTCGTTTTCAATATAATTAGATCTTGCGGATGTTCTTATATTGAATGGTTTATCGTTGTTATCTAGTTCAAAAAATAGATTTAATTTATTATTTACTCTATTTAAGTTCGCTTTTTCTGTAATTCCTTCTGGTAATTTTTGAGCTAAATATATAGAAAAATCATTATCTGTGGTTGGTTTAGAAAATGAATCTGAGTAAGTTTCTGGTTCTTTGTAAACATTTTCTTCTCCTTTTTGATAAGGGATTGAAATGCCATAAACGGCCTTGTTTATTCCGTTATTAAAAGTACCTAGTGTTTTGATTAATGGAAAAGAAGCGATTGTTTTTTTAATTTCATCAATATATTTTAAAGGTTTTTTTGAGTCCTTTATAATTAAGTCGCCATTTTTGTTGAAAAATAATTCAAAGTAAATATTTATATCGTTTTCAGTAATTACAGAAAAATCAAATGTATTGTAAAAGTGTTTTTTAAATTCTATTTCTAAACAGCTTTCTATGTCTTCAAAATATTCTAAATCCTCACAAGTCTCGCAGATTGGCGGCGTTTCAATAATGATTTTTGTACTACAATTAAATATGTTATAAGAACTTTTTTTAGAAATAATTTGTAGAGTGTAATTATTTTTTGTGTTTACATCTTTTATGTTAAGCTTTTCTAAAGGATATTTTTCAAATGCTTTTTTAACTTCGGCCTCCAATTCTACAGAGCCATAACTAGAAACTTCAATGTTGTAAGGTTTATTTTCTTTATTGATGTTAAAAGAAAGAAGAATGTGATTTTTATTTTTTAAATAATTTGCTTTTCTTAAAAGTTTTCTAGGAATTTCTTTTTTGAAAAATAATGATAATTCGTTTTTTGGATTTGGATAAGAAAGTTTTTCATAATCAAAATTTTGGTTTGATTGTGAAAAACTCATCAGAAATGAAAGTAAAGAAAATAATAGTAAATAGTTTTTCATAAAATTTTATTTTTTTGATTTCATTAATATGAAAATCAATTTAATTTACCCATCGATACTAATATGAAACAAAGCCTCGCCTTTATTTACAATAGGTGTTTTGTTTATACAGAAAATATGACAATCAAAAGGGGCAAAAATACGCTTTTTAAACTCTCCAAAAGGATCTTGAATAACGCCTAATAGATCTTTCTTCTTTACATGAGTTCCGTTTTCAACTAAAAGTTTAAACATTCCAGAATGATTAGAACGCAACCATTTAGAGCTTTTAATAAAAGTAGAGTTTTCTGTAAGTGCAATTTCACCATCTATAAAACCTAAATGTATTAAAACATTTTTGGTTCCTCTAATACCGTGATTTATTACAACAGGGTCTAAATTGTTAGATTTACCGCCTTCAAAAAGAAGGACCGTTTTACCCATTTTTTTAAGCGTTTCACGTAAAGATTTTGCGATATAACTAGAATGAACTACATACGGTGAATTAAAGATATTTGCTAATTCTAACGTTTTTTCTTCAGAGCTGTCTAATCTTATTTGCGAAATATTATCTCGTTCGCCACCGCCTGTATGAAAATCAATTACATAGTCTACAAAAGGTGCAATTTCCTTTGTAAATTGATGTGCAAATTGGCTCGCTAAAGATCCGTTTAAAGATCCAGGAAACATTCTGTTTAAATCACGTCCATCAGGAAACTCTCTTGTTTTAATTAAATATCCAAAAATATTAAATACCGGAATACAAATAATGGTTCCTTTTTTTGGTACATTTAATTTTTGATTTATGATTTCTCTAATAATACCTACACCATTTATTTCATCACCATGAACACCGGCTAAAAGTAAAATTACAGGTCCGTCAACTTTAGAACGTTCAATAATTACTGGAACTTTTACAGTTGTTCTTGTATGTAATTTAGCAACTTCAATATCTAAAACGGTACGTTTTCCTGCCGGAATATCTTGACCTAATATTGTAAATGGTTTATTCGACATGGATTTCTAAGTATCTAATAATTTCTTTTGCAATATTTTTACCTGTAGCTGTTTCAATGCCTTCTAAACCGGGTGAAGAGTTTACTTCTAAAACCAAGGGACCTTTTGAAGATTGTAACATATCTACACCGGCAACACCTAAGCCTAATGCTTTGGTTGCTTTTAATGCAGTTCTTTCTTCCTCATCGGTTAGTTCAATAAGTGTAGCATTTCCGCCTCTGTGTAAGTTAGAACGGAATTCACCTTCTTTTCCTTGACGTTTCATTGCGCCAACAACTTTACCATCTACTACAAAAGCTCTAATATCTGCACCGCCAGCTTCCTTAATAAATTCTTGTGCAATTACTCTTGCTCCTAAACCATTAAAGGCTTCTAATACAGAGGTTGCCGCATTTTTTGTTTCTGCTAACACAACACCCAAACCTTGTGTACCTTCTAATAATTTTAATATTAAAGGTGCACCACCAACAGAATCTACAACATGTTCTACATCTTTTGTGTAATTTGTAAAAACAGTTTTTGGTAAGCCAACACCCGCTCTAGCTAATATTTGTAAACTACTTAATTTATCTCTAGATTTTACTAAAGCTTGAGAACTTACAGAAGTAAAAACTTTCATCATTTCAAATTGTCTTATCACAGCAGTACCATAAAAAGTTACAGAAGCACCAATTCTTGGAATAATAGCATCAATATTTGTAATATATTCTCCTTTATAAAAAATTTTAGGCGATCTTTTTTCAATTTCGATATTGCATTTTAAGTGATCTACAACAAAAACTTCATGTTTTCTTTTTGTAGCTGCCTCCACCAATCTTCTTGTTGAATATAATTTTGGGTTTCTTGATAAAATTACAATTCTCATTTATGTGTATTTTTTAATTTAAAGGATAGGTTTTTCTTTGCAGTATCTATCACAAATTTTTTGTTTAAAAATTTTCTTCCCAATAATACGGGAAAAGTCATGTCTTTACGTTCACTTAATGTTAAATGTATCGGGAATGTTTTGTTAAAAATTACAATTTCTGTTTGTACTAAAAATCTTTCTACAGAAATTCCATTCGAACTTTTCACCATCTTACAGGAATAGTTTTTTGTAGTAAATTCTTTGTTATTGTAAAAGTCATGCTCTGGATCTAATAATGTAAATCTAATTAAACTTTCGCCATTAATTACAATTTCTTCAATGTTAGAGCAATGTATAGACGAAGTATAAGCTCCAGAATCTATTTTTATATCAATATCTTGTAGATGTAATTCAGGGAAATCAGCCTTATCAGTTCTACCAATGGTAGTTTTCATGTATATAAATTAAATGGCGGTAAAATTAGGTATAGTTATTGACTTAACATCTAAAGTATCAAAAAATATTTAAAAGCTTGCAATTGCCGCTTCAGCACAACGTTCTCCATCCATTGCGGCAGAAACGATTCCACCGGCATAACCACCACCTTCTCCACAAGGAAATAAACCTTCAATTTCTGGGTGTTCTAAATTTTCTTTTCTAGGGATGTTCACTGGGGAAGACGTTCTAGATTCAACACCAATAATATTTGCTTCATTGGTATAATAGCCATGCATTTTTTTACCAAATGCGGCAAAACCTTTGCGTAATCTTCCACCAATAATTTTTGGTAATAAAGAATGAAGCGGTGCAGAGTTTAAACCAGGTTGATATGAGCAGTCATTTAAATCTGATGATAATTTCCCATCAACAAAATCTACTAATCGTTGTGCGGGTGCAGTTTGAGTTCTTCCGCCAGCAAAAAAAGCAATTTTTTCTAAATCCTTCTGAAATTCTAATCCTTTTAAAGGACCAAATTTTTCATATTTAGCAAAATCTCTATCAATATCTAATTCAACAACAATTCCCGAGTTGGCAAATTTATTATTTCTTCTTGATGGCGACATGCCGTTTACAACAACTTCACCATTAGCAGTTGCCGCAGGAACAATAAATCCGCCAGGACACATGCAAAAAGAATACACACCTCTATTATTTACTTGTTGTACCAAACTGTACGCTGCAGCTGGTAAAAGCTCGTCCCGATCACCAGAACAATGATATTGAATTTGATCAATTATTGCTTGCGGATGTTCTACACGAACGCCCATTGCAAAAGACTTTGCTTTTAAAGCAATTTCTTTTTTATGCAACAATTCGTAAATATCTCTAGCAGAATGGCCAGTTGCCAAAATAACTTTATTCACAGCCATTTCTGCGCCATTTAA
>JANQTQ010000249.1:8489-33502 GCA_030731625.1 Polaribacter sp.
TTGTAATTTATTATTTTTTATTTTAAAATCGGTAACTCTTGTTTCAAAATGAATTTCGCCACCAAATTTTAAAATAGTTGCACGAATATTTTCAATAATTTTTGGTAATTTGTTGGTTCCTATGTGTGGATGCGCATCCACCAAAATTTGTTCTGTAGCTCCGTGAAAAACTAGGTTTTCAAAAATTCTACGAACATCACCACGTTTTAAACTTCTAGTGTATAATTTTCCATCAGAATAGGTTCCTGCGCCGCCTTCACCAAAACAATAATTAGAATCTTCATTAACAATATGATCTTGATTTATAGCTTTTAAATCTCTTCGGCGGTCTTTTACATTTTTACCGCGTTCTAAAACAATGGGTTTGAAACCTAATTCTATGCAGCGCAAAGCAGCATACATTCCGGCAGGGCCAAAACCAATAATATGAATTTCTTTGGCATTAGAAACATCTTTGTATTCAAAAATATAGTCAGATTTTTCTGGGATTTGTTCATTAATATAAACGGCAACTTTGTAATTAAAGATGATGTCTTTTTTACGAGCATCAATAGATTTTCTTAAAACTTTTACTGCAGAAATCTCAGTTACATCAATTCCAAGTTGTTTAGATGCTTTGTATAATAGGATGTTTTCTTTACGTTCTTCAATTAAGTTTACTCGTAATTGTACGTCTTTAATCATTAGGAATGTTTAGAAAATTATAGAGATTCTAACCTGTTTAAAATTAATTTATATTCTGTAATACTTGCTCTACAAATAGGAATAACGAAATTTAATCTTTCTTTTATAACTTCTTCTGGTTCATTGCTTTGAGCCTGTTTTTCTAGAGCTGCAATTTCTTCCAAACAATTTACACCCATTAAGCCAAAAGATGATTTTAAAAAGTGACAAATACTCCTTACAGATTCATAATCTACTTTTGTTAAACTTTCTTCTAAAATATCAACTCTTGGTGTGGTATCAGATAAATAAACGCCAATTAATTGAATAAGTGAATCTTTATCTGAAGAAAAGTATTCTTTAAGTGAAGTTAGATCTACTACACTACTGGTTAAAATTTCTTGAATATCCATATTTTTTAGTAAATTAGGGGAATAATAGTATTATATTTAAAGTTCGGTAAATATACTGAAAAACTCGTAATTTAGTTTTATTAAAAATTAGTTAGTTCACTTTTTATTTGAAATTTTAATTAGCTTTTTTGGTGATTAATAAGTGTATCTCTTTAAAATAACAATCTATATTGATTATGATTGCAAAAAAGAAAATTGTTTTGGCAGAAGATAACTCGGTTTTATCGCTCCTTTTAAAATTTAGATTAGAAAAAGATGGTTACGAACTTCTTATCGCAAAAAATGGTAAAGAAGCAATAGAATTTATTGAAACAGAAAATCCAGATTTAATATTAACAGATGTTATGATGGATTATGTTAGTGGTTTAGAGGTGATTAGTTTTGTTCGAAATAAATTAAATAGTAAAACTCCTATTTTGGTGTTTTCATCCTCTGGCCAAGAAGAAATGGTGTTAAATGCTTTTAATTTAGGTGCAAATGACTTTATGAGTAAACCATTAAGTCCAATAGAACTGTCTATTAGAGTTCGAAGATTGTTACTCTAATTAGTTAATGAATTTAATAGGTTATATGGAATTCCCCCTTATTGAAACTGTAATTTGGACGCTTGTAATACTACTTAGTTTTATTATTTTGCTTTTAGTTTTTTTTCTTAAAATAGTTAGAAATAATATTAGAATAAAAGAGGCAAGAAATAAAAAATACACCAATATCATTGAAAAACTGTTAGTTGAATTTTTATATTCTGAAAATGAAGAAGTAGCATTAACCAACGAGCAAACTAGTATTATAAGATATTTTAAAAAAGGGCTATCAAGCAAGTATAAAAGAAAAATAATAATTAATGTTTTTATAAAATTAAGCCAAGAGATTTCTGGGAATATGATAGAAACCATGCACAAATTGTATGATGAAATTGGTTTGTTAAAATATGCTTACAAAAAATTAAAAAGTAAAAAGTGGAACATCGTAGCTCTTGGTATAAGAGATGTTAGAGAGTTTAGGGTGAAAAAAGCACAGAGTTATATTAAAAAATTTATTAATCATCCAAGAGAAGAAGTACGTAGAGAAGCTCATTTATATTTTATAGATCTATTTGGATATGAAGGGTTAGATTTTTTAGATAATTTAAAACTTCCGTTGTCTGAGTGGGATCAAATTCAATTATTAGGAAAAATAGAGCACATTCAAAATAGCGAATTACTTGAGGCCTCAAAATGGCTAAAATCTGAAAATGATTATGTCGTTATTTTTATGCTAACTATTGTAAAACTGTATAATAGATTAGAAACTAAAGATATTCTTCTAGAAAAATTAACACATCACAATATTGAAATTCGGTTAAAAGCTACAGAAGTGTTAACGCACTTTAATGTTGTTGAAGCTAAAGATATTTTAAAACTTACATTTAATACTATTTCAATAAAAGAGCAATTAGCTTTTTTTGAATTACTAGAAAAAACGGCTACGGAAGAAGATACTACCTTTATAATTGATCATATTAGTAGTCTTAACTTCGAAATTAAGCATAAAGCTTTAAGAATTTTGAACTCAATTAATAAAAATTTATATGATAAATTAGAGAAGACTTCTGATGATGAATCGTATAATGAAATCATTCACTTTTTAGATGGTAGCTATGGAGTTTGATCACATTTTAAGAAATATTTTACTAACATTTCACTATTTCTTCCTAGTTTTTACGGTTTTAATAGTGGGTTCTTATATAATTTTAGCTTTTTTATCATCCAAAGAAACCAAAAGTTATTTAAAGAAAAATAGCTTTGTTAATTATAAAGATTTAATAACTTCTAGTATTGCTCCTTCCATTTCTATTATAGCGCCAGCATATAACGAAAGTTTAAACATTGTAGAAAATGTAAGATCTCTTTTGTCAACTCATTATGTTAATTATGATGTTATTATTGTAAACGATGGAAGCAAAGACGATAGCTTAGAAAAACTTATTAAAGCCTATGATTTAGAGCACGTAGAATATTTAATTGATTATAAAGTACCTACGCAAAAATTAAGAGCGGGTGTTTTTAAGTCTAAAAACCCTGCTTTTGAAAAATTAACAGTAGTTGATAAAGAAAATGGTGGTAAAGCAGATGCTTTAAATTGCGGAATAAATATTAGTCAGAGTAGATATCTAGCTTGTATTGATGTGGATTGTTTATTATTAGAAGATTCTTTACAAAGAATGGTAAAACCATTTTTAGAATATACGGATAGAAAAGTAATTGCTTCTGGCGGCGTAATTAGAATAGCAAATTCTTGTAAAATTGTAGACGGAAAATTAATAGAAGTAAATTTTCCGGATAAATGGTTAGAAAGAGCACAAATTTTAGAGTATTTACGGTCTTTTTTATTGGGTAGAATGGCGTGGGCAAGACTAAATGGTTTGTTGGTGATTTCTGGCGCTTTTGGTTTGTTTGATAAAGAAATAGCCATAGAAGTTGGTGGTTACGACACAAAAACTGTTGGCGAGGATATGGAAATCATTGTAAGGATGAGGAAATATATGGAAGAACGGAATTTAAAATATAAAGTTGCATATATTCCAGATCCTTTATGTTGGACAGAAGCGCCAGATGATAAAAAAATAATTATATCACAAAGAAATAGATGGACAAGAGGAACCATAGAAACGCTTAAAATGCATAGAGAAATAGGCCTAAATCCTAAATATAGATTACTTGGTATGTTAAGTTTTCCGTATTGGTTTATTTTTGAAAGAATGGCGCCATTAATTGAAGTTACTGGTATGTTTTATTTTATTTTTCTTTATTTTTATCAAGATTTAAGCTGGAGTTTTGTTATTGGGCTTTTTTTGTTAGCCTATCTTTTTTCATTGCTTTTTTCTTTTGTTGCCATTTTTACAGAAGAATTTACATACCATCAATATTCAAAAAAAGGAATTGGAATTAAATTGGTTTTAACGGTATTTTTAGAGCCATTTATTTTACATCCTCTTGTTTTATATGCAGCAATGAGAGGTAATTATGATTACTATTTTAATAAAAAGAAAAAATGGGGAGTCATGGTTAGAAAAGGATTAACAAAAAAAGATGCATAAATAGAATACTAATTTTACCCCTAATTTAAAATGAAAAATTTGAACCTTACAATGAATAAAAAGATAAGTAGATATGTTTTAATTTGTTTCTCATTATTGTTAACCTTTTGGTTGATAAGTTTATATGAATTAAGCGCTACGCTTTTAAGCGGAAAAGAAATTATAAGCATCCCTAAATATATAAGCTTTAAGTTTTTAAATCACTTTTTTACAGTTTTATGTATTAGTATTTTCTTTTTTCCACTTTTTTATCTTGTAGCAAGAAAAAAGAATAAATTGCCAATGCGCATTATAAAAGTAATTTTTGTGCTTTTAGCGATTATAGAGTTTGCTTTAACAAAATATAGTTTAACTACTTTATTAAATTTAGGAGCCGATTTATTAGGATATTCTTTAAACGATATTTATATCACTGTTACAGCATCAGAAAGTACTTCTTTTTTGTCTTTTTTACCCTTTCTAATTTTTCCAGCCCTATTTTTAGCAAGTTGTTTTTTTCTGAGAAAATTGATACTATCTAAATATGCGGCAAGGTTATTTATGGCCATAGCCTTAATTGTAATCATTGTTAAGTTTGCATTTTCAGATTCTTCTGATGCAAAATTTCAAAACAAAATGTATTATTTTACAGCGGATGTTATTAAATTTCAAGTAGAAAAAAGCGAAGTAAAAGCTATAAAAATGGATGGTAATAATGAATATCCGTTTTTAAAATCTTCCTCAGAAACTCCAGATGTTTTAGGACCTCTTTTTACTATCGGATCAGAAAAACCGAACATTGTTGTAATTTTAGTTGAAGGATTAGGATCTGAGTTTGTTGGAGATAAAAATTTTAGTGGTTTTACACCTTATTTAGATTCTTTAATTCCAGAATCGTTGTATTGGGATAACTTTTTAAGCAATACTGGTAGAACTTTTGGCGCGCTTCCGTCGTTATTTGCTTCCTTGCCTTTTGGTGAAAAGGGTTTTTTAGAAATAGAAGAAACACCTAGACATGTATCATTATTTAGTATTTTAAAGAAAAATGGGTATTCAACTTCTTTTTATTCTGGAGATCAATCTAGTTTTGATAAAAAAATAAACTTTTTAGAGTACAATGGTGTTGAAAATATAATTGATGAAAATAAATATGACGAGGGTTCTTATCCTAAATCTGTAAATGGTTCAAATGGGTTTTCTTGGGGATATTCTGATTATGAGATCTTTAAAAAAACATTAGAAACTTTAGGTGAAACCAAAACACCAAGACTCGATTTAATTTCAACATTAACAATTCATGAACCTTTCGATTTTCCGCTTAAAGAACAGTATCTCCTTAAAGTTGATAGCGTATTAAATTCATCAACAAAAATAAATGCATCAGCAAAAAAAGTAACCGCTCATAAAGAAATTTTTGCAAGTATTTTATATGCAGATGCAAGTGTGAAAATGTTTATGGAAGCGTATAAAAAACGACCAGAATATAAAAATACCATTTTTGTAATTACGGGTGATCATCGATTAATTCCTATTGCTCAAAAAGACAAGATTTGCAGATTTAATGTACCTTTTTTCATCTATAGTCCTATGTTAAAAAAGCCAGCAAAAATGAAAGCAATCAATTCACATTTCGATTTTACACCAACCATGTTAGCATTTTTAGCTAATAATTATAATGTTAATTTACCTAAAGAATCTGCTTGGATGGGCACAGGAATAGATATTTCTAAAGGTTTTAGAAACGTACATAAAATTCCGTTAATGCGTTATAAAGGAAGTATTAATGATTTTGTGTATAAAGAGTATATGTATTCTGATGGCGTACTTTATAAAATAAAGCAAGATCTTACTACTTATAAAATTTCTGATGATAAGATCATGACAGAGATTAAAGGTCTTTATCAAGAATTTAAAAGTTTAAATTCGTATGTAACTAAAAATAATAAAATTTACCCTAAAACTGCAGATTCCATTGTTGTAGAACAAATTAAATTTACGCCAGAAGAAGTTGCAAAATTAAAAGAGTTAACTGCCAATCTAACTGCAGATCAACAATTTTTAATGGCAAGACAAAAAGCGTTTAATGGCGAAAGGGAAACAGCACGATTGGTTTGTGATTACATATTAAGAGAATCGCCAAATTATGTAGATGTTAGAATCTTAAAAGGCAGAACTTTTGCTTGGGATGGTAAATACGAAGCATCAGAAAAAGAACTTTTAAGTGCTTTAAAACGTTCTCCTTATTATGACGACATTTATTTAGCACTTTTAGATATGTATTGGTGGTCTTCTCAAAATGACAAAGCGAAGTTAATTGCAGAAAAAGCGCTAAAAAATAAAATTAAAAATGATGATGTTGGTTTTAAAATAGCTAGAGCTTACAAAACAATGAATAATATAAAGGCTGTCTCTTATACACATCTCGCAGGTGCTAATAACCTTTTTTACCCATCAACTTTCTGCACAAGAAAAAGTGTTTGATGGGAATCCGGATGCTGCTTTTGAAGCGGCTAGAGATTTAGCTTTTAACGGTAAACGGGCACAAGCGCAAGATTCGTTGAGGTTTATTTTAACCAAATATCCAAATTATTTAGACATTCGTTCTTTCTTAGCAAGTACCTATTCTTGGGATGGAAATTATACAAGTGCAAGAAAAGAATTTGGATATGTATTGGCAAAAGATGAAAATAGAAAAAGAGATTGGATTGCCTATATTAAAAATGAAGTCTACGCAGAAAAATATTATAATGCCTTAGAATTATCCTTAAAAGCATTACATATTTTTAATGATGATCCAGATTTATTAATGCTAAAAGCAAAATCAGAATTAAATTCTGGGAAAAGGCAAGAAGCACTGGCAACGATGGATGAAGCTGTAAAATTACACGCAACGAATGAAGAGGTTTTAAGTTTTAAAAATTCTATTGAAAACGAATTGAGTTTTAATACAATTGGTATCAGTTTTTCAACCGATTATTATGATATTTATAAAGAAAATGATTGGTCTAATGCTTATTATACTACTTTAAGTTACTCAAGACAAACAAAATATGGAAGTATAATTGCAAAAATGAATTACTTAAATAGATTTCAAACAGATAATTATCAATTTGAAGTAGATCTATATCCAAGAATTGTAGAAGGTTTATATGCGTATGTAAGTGGTGGTTTTTCTAATAGTCCGTATAACCCATCACAGCGATACGGTTTTGAACTTTTTAAATCTTTACCTAAAAGTTTTGAGGCTTCTCTAGGATTTAGATGGTTAAAATTTTCAACAGAAACAACAATTTATACAGGTTCTTTAGGTTGGTATACCGGTAATAGTTATTGGGCTTTAAGAGGATATGTAACTCCTGGATTTCCTGGAACTAGTAATTCGGGATCTCTTATTTATAGAAAATACAAAAGTGATGCAGAAAACTATTTTACGATTGAAGCGGGATTTGGTGCAACACCAACTTTAGACCGATTTATTCCTGGATTTACAGGTAAAGAAATTTTTGATTTAGCTTCACAAAAAGTAGTTTTGGGATATTATTTTTCATCTAAAAACAAAAAAAATGCCTGGGGTTTTAATGCAAGTGCTTTTAGAGAAGAAAAACCATTTGAAAAAGGAGCCTATTTTTTATATACTTCGTTAGGAGTTTCTTATGCTATAAAATATTGATTTTTAGAATTAGCTAATTTTATTTTTTGATGATTCTTTGAGTATTATTAATCTATAAACTGATAAGTGTATATTAAATAATTGATTTTTAATGAGTTTGAAGTTTTTAATTTGTAGAAAAAAATAGGATGAGTGTATTTATTTTTCAAAAAACCTTTTACGCTGAAAATTGGTGCTTTTTTAATGGTATAGAATTATAAAAAAAAAGTCATAAAACGAATTCTCATTTTATGACTTCTATTCAATTTCCCTATGCAGGATTTTTTTTAAAAAATGTTTTTAATTTTTATCAATTACACTTCCAGAACCAACAGATTTAGTATCAATGTCTGTAGGGTTTCCTTTGTAATAAACACTTCCAGAGCCTACTATTTTTGCTTTAATTTTTGTTTTTACAGTAGCATTTACACTTCCAGAACCCGCAATATTAGCATTTAACTCATCCGTTTTTAAATCGAAGGCTTTTATGCTTCCAGAACCTGCTATAGAACATGTTATTTCGTTTGATGTTCCTGTTAATTCAATATTTCCAGAACCGCCAATATTCGAGCTAATTTCTTTTGCATCAACTTTTAAAGTAATGTTTCCAGAACCACCTAAAGCAACTGCAAAATCGCTGCTTTTTATAGTTTCTTTACAGATGATGTTACCAGAACCTGCTAAAGAAACTTTTTCTATACTTTCAAAATAAACAGTAACTGTAAGTTTTTTTGTAGTATTGATATTTGTGTTTTTCTTGAATTTTATCTGTAAAAGATCTCCTTCTTTTTCAGTTTCTATAAAAGGAATAATGTTTTCTTCGCCTTCAATAATAATTTTACCTTCTTTACCTTTAACAAGAATAACATCAAAAGAGCCTCCAACAGAAACTCCGTCAAAATTAGAAGTTGTTCTGTTAACAGTTACTACATTTCCGTTTCCTTTAATTCTTTCGTTTTTTTGCGCATTAACAGCAATTGATACTGTTAAAATAAGTGCCGTTAGAATGATTTTTTTAAACATAATTTTTTATTGTTTTTTTTGGTTGATTGTTATTAATATTCTGTTATTGAAACACCTCCATATTGAGATCTTATTTTTAATTTAGAAGTAGAGTTCCCTTTTCCAAATTTACCTTCGTAATATTTTTTTGTTGATTTAGATATTTTTTTATTGAATTCCATTTTATCATTTGCACCATTAAAACCAGCGTATTGTAAATCAATTTCAAAATTAAAAACGGCATCGCTTTCAACACCAATTCTAATACCTGCATATTTGCTGTCTATTGTAACATTTTCAAAATCTTTTGCTAACTTTTTTATAGAAAGAGAGCCGTAATCCGAATCAATATTTAAACTTTTTTTGATAGTTCCAAAATTCATACTAACATAATCAGAATTACCATTTACTTGGGTTGCTTCATCAATAGATATTGAACCATAATCTGCATTAAAATCGATTTTTTTTACAGTACCAAATTTTAAAGTGGAATAATCTGCATTCACATTTAAATCATCAGATTTATCAATGGTTATTTTAGAATAATCTGCATTTAAATTTCCACTTTTCATATATCCAATGGTAGATGAATTGCAATAATCGATATTAATATTATTATAATCTGCGTTTAATTCGCCAATAGAAATTTTACCATAATCGCAATTTATATCCGCTTTACCAGCTAAATAATCTACAAAAATACTACCATAATCATTGTTCAAATTTACTGAATTAGATTTTGGCATTTTCACATTATAATTAATTTGATAATTTGTAGTGCTATTATTATTCCAAAAAGACCAGCTTCTTTGTTGTTTTTCAAAATAAGTGGTTGCAGTTACTAAACTAGTAGACGCATTAAAAGTAACAGAAATTGCTGCAAGCTTATCTTTAACACTTTCTAAATCATCACCTTTTACAGTAATTGTAACTTCAATTTCTACGCTGTTTTTGTCCCAAGTAGTAATGTTTAAGTTACCATATTTATTATTTATAGAAACTTTGGCGTCTGCATTTACATTGTATTCTTTTTTGATTGTTTTCTTCTTTTCGTGTTTTTTTTCATCAATTGTTGCTGATGTAATCAATGGGAAAAGGAATAAAAGGAATGTAATTTTATATATAGATTTCATTTTTTAAAAGGTTAAGGTTTTTAATTTTTTCAATTTGGTTTAAAACATTTTCTAAAATTTCTAACCGCTGTTGGTAATTTCTAATCATTGCAGTTATTATTTTTTTTGAGTTTCCACCGGTATTTAATTCTTTTACAAAAGTTTTGTAATTGTCTTCTAATTCTTCTAGTTGCTCTAAAGCTTGTTCAATGATCGCTTCTGTTTCTAGATTTCTATTTTTTTCTAAATCTTTTATTTCTTGATGAATTGTAGAAACAAAATAGTTTTGAACTTCTTCCATTTTTGGAGAGATGTCTGCCAAATCCATTTGTTTTTTTTGATGACTACTGCCTAACCAAAAACCTAGAACTAGTATTACAGATGCTGCAGCGCTTAACCATT
This sequence comes from Polaribacter sp., assembly GCA_030731625.1. Lineage (GTDB taxonomy): Bacteria > Bacteroidota > Bacteroidia > Flavobacteriales > Flavobacteriaceae > Polaribacter. The sequence goes on from JANQTQ010000249.1 coordinate 18,789, forward strand.
TCCAAGAAGTTTTAGTATTCTTTTTTGGTTGATTTAATTTCCGCTCAAAACGTTCTAAGTGTCCAGAGTGTGGTTCTTGTAAATCGAAATCATTATCAGAAAAAAAATCATTTAATTTATTTTCCATACGCTTGTATTTGTTTATTTTCTGCAAGTAAAACTTGCTTTAATTTTTTCTTTGCTCTAGAAATTGTGGTTCTCACATTTTCGTTTGTAAAATTTAAAATTTCTCCAATTTCCTCATAATCAAAGCCTTCTATTAAATTTAAAGTAAGTACTATTCTGTAACTTTCTTTTAAGCTTTGTAAAGTATTCAAAACATTTTTAGGGTCTAGACCTTTATAATTTAGTTCTTCTTCTTCAATATTGTTTTGAGGAACCACTTCCATTTTAACTTCATCGTATCGTTTATTTTTCTTTAACTGAGTTAAACTTTTATTGATCACAATCCTTTTTAACCAAGCGCCAAATGCAACTTCACCTTTGTAAGAATTCAATTTTGTAAAAGCTGTTAAAAAAGCTTCTTGCATGATGTCTTCAGCCTCATAACTATCTTTTAAAATTCTGTGCGCAGTATTATACATCGCTCTGTAATAAGCTTTGTATATTTCTAACTGCGCGTTTTTATCCGACTTTTTGCAGCGTTCTATAAGGTTGGTTATATGTGGTTGGTTAGTTTCCAATAAAACGTTTCTATACTAAAGACTAAAGTGTTTTTAAGTTGTGACAGTTTTGTGAAAAAATAATAAAAGGTCTGAATTAAATGTTGTTTAATTCCCTTTTAAGGTGATGTTCATCTACTATTTTGATTAAATTCCATTGTAAATTATAGGATATTTTTTCTCCAATTTTCAATGTTTTTTCTGGACTCAAACACTCTAATTCAGTAAATAAATGATTTCCGAAAATAGTAACCGAAGTGCCATCGTCTGGATATATTGCTTTTTCATCAAAAGTAAATTTTTCAATAAATAAAGTGTCATTTAAAAATCCTGCAACCCATTTTTTTACATCTGCCCCGATTTTCTGTGGCAAATCTTTTGTCGATTTTAAAGTTAAAAGCGAATTGTTTACAGTTACATTTTGTTCAGCATTATTTTTAGCATCTGGCCATTTAGAAATCGTAAAACCTTCTTTAAAAATGCTGTTTTTAGATAGGGATGTGTAACTATTATTAGGCGTTTTAATTTTTGATAGACTCCAAATTGTGAAAGGAATTTTTTCTAAATCGATATTTTTTGCAGGTTTCTTTTTTATCAATTCTTGATTGATTTTTACTTGAGTTCCGGATTCTAAAATTGTGATGGTTCTTTTAATTTGAATCCCCATTAAAGTACTAATCGGACTTTCTAAAACAACGCCGTTATCGAGTATAGAAACCGCATATGAACTGGCATTTATAAACGGATCTGGAATATGCCTAGAACCTGTAATTAAGTGAAAATAATTTTCAGAACAAGGTAAAACTCTGTTTCCGCCAATATTTGGCGATACATTTATGCCGTTTTCAGTATAATATGCTCCGTTTTTAAATACAACACCTTCTAATTCTTTATTTTCATAAAATAGATTATCAGCATCTAAAAATCCAAAGAAAATAATTCTTCCAGTTTCTGGAATTACGATGATTTTAATTTCTGAATTTGAAATTTCAATTGCTTTTTGCCAACCTTTGTAGTTGATGTTTTTAATTTTTATCACAGAAATAATTTTATGTTCATCACAAAAGTGATAAAAAAAAATGAGGTATTTATTTTAGCTCAGAATTAAAATTGACTTTACGTTTTAAAAATTAACTCTAGTTTTTAAAATTACTCACAATTTTTTTATCGATAATTTTAAAATAAATAAGTAAAAACCAGTGGTTATTGAGTTTCTTAAAGTATTTTTATTCTAACATTGGCATAACAATTGTCATTGATAAAGAAGATAATTGGTTGTTGTTTTTTAAGTAATTAATTATCAGTATTTTATAATTACAAGATTGATGTTGATTTTTTAATAATATTAAAATCCAATGTCAGATTGACAGATATACAGCACATGAGCAAAACAAAGGTGATAAAGTTAGACAGTTTGTCGTTTCAAAATATTATGAACGAAGATTCAGAATTAATTCCGTTAATGACGCCAGAAGATGAAGAAATCATCAACAAAGAAAGCGTTCCTAAAATATTATCAATTTTACCATTAAGAAATACAGTATTATTTCCGGGAGTTGTAATTCCGATTACGGCAGGTAGAGATAAATCAATTCAATTAATCAAAGACGCCAATAAAGGCGATAAAATTATTGGAGTTGTAGCCCAAAGAAACGAAGACGAAGAAGATCCTACTTTAAAAGATATTCATACAACAGGTGTTGTAGCACAAATTTTACGTGTTTTAAAAATGCCCGATGGTAACACAACAGTGATCATCCAAGGAAAAAAACGTTTCGAAATTGAAGAAATTATTCAAGACGAACCGTATTTAAAAGCTACAGTAAAAGAAGCTGTTGATGATAAAAAAGTAGAAAACAAAAAAGAATTCGAAGCGATTATAGATTCTATAAAAGAGCAAGCTTTAGAGGTAATTAAGGAAAATCCAATGTTGCCATCCGAAGCCTCTTTTGCAATAAAAAATATTCATTCAGATGCATTTTTGGTGAATTTTATTGCTTCAAATATGGATTTATCGGTCATGCAAAAACAAGTCATCTTAGAAAAAGACAACTTGCAAGAGCGTGCATTATTAACACTTAAAAACTTAAATAAAGAGCTTCAAAAATTACAATTGCGTAATGATATTCAGTCTAAGACTCGCGAAGATTTAGATCAACAACAACGAGAATATTATTTAAATCAGCAATTAAAAACCATTCAAGAAGAATTAGGTGGCGTTTCTAATGATCAAGAATTAGAAGAAATGCGCTTGCAAGCCAAAACCAAAAAGTGGTCTAAAGAAGTAGGCACAACTTTTGAAAAAGAATTAGCTCGTTTACGCAGAATGAATCCGCAGGCGGCAGAATATGGAGTTCAAAGAAGTTATTTAGAACTGTTGTTAGAATTGCCTTGGGGAGTTTTCTCTAAAGATAAATTCGATTTAAAACACGCCATAAAAGTTTTAGACAGAGATCATTTTGGTTTAGAAGATGTTAAAGACAGAATTATTGAACATTTAGCGGTTTTAAAGCTAAGAGGAGATATGAAATCGCCTATTATTTGTTTATACGGACCTCCAGGTGTTGGTAAAACTTCGTTAGGAAAATCTGTTGCAGAAGCTTTAGGACGTAAATATATTCGTATGTCTTTAGGTGGTTTGCGAGATGAAGCAGAAATTCGCGGACATAGAAAAACTTACATTGGCGCAATGCCAGGACGCTTAATTCAGAACTTAAAAAAAGCAGGAACTTCTAATCCGGTTTTTGTATTAGATGAAATCGATAAACTAAGTAATAGTCATCAAGGAGATCCAGCATCTGCAATGTTAGAAGTTTTAGATCCTGAGCAAAACGAATCTTTTTACGACAATTATTTAGAAGTTGGGTACGATTTATCTAAAGTGCTTTTTATTGCAACAGCCAATAACTTAGGTCAAATTCCTTGGGCTTTGCGCGATAGAATGGAAATTATAAATGTTACAGGCTACACCATTGAAGAAAAAGTAGAAATTGCCAAAAGACATTTATTGCCAAAGCAATTAGTAGAACACGGTTTAACTGTTAAGGAATTAAAATTGGGCAAAAAACAATTAGAACAAATTGTTGAAGGCTACACACGTGAATCTGGAGTGCGTGGTTTAGAAAAGAAAATTGCAAAAGTGGTACGTTTTGCCGCAAAATCAATCGCTTTAGAAGAAGAATATGATATTAATATTTCATCAGAAAAAGTAGAAGAAATTTTAGGAACGCCAAGAAATAGAGATAAATTTGAAAATAATGATGTAGCTGGTGTAGTTACAGGCTTGGCTTGGACAAGTGTTGGTGGCGATATTTTATTCATAGAATCTATTTTATCGAAAGGAAAAGGAACACTTTCTATTACCGGTAATTTAGGAACCGTAATGAAAGAATCTGCGACTATTGCATTGCAATATATAAAATCGAATGCCGAAGAATTTGGAATTAAACCAGCAATTTTAGACAAGTACAATGTGCATATCCATGTACCTGAAGGTGCAACACCAAAAGACGGACCAAGTGCGGGTATTACGATGTTAACTTCTTTAGTTTCTTCTTTTACACAACGTAAAATTAAGAACAAATTAGCAATGACAGGTGAAATTACCTTACGTGGAAAAGTGCTTCCTGTTGGCGGAATTAAAGAAAAAATATTAGCTGCAAAAAGAGCAAATATTAAAGAAATAATTTTGTGTAAAGACAATGAAAAAGACATTTTAGAAATTAAAGAAAGCTATCTAAAAGGCTTAACTTTTCATTATGTAACAGAAATGAAACAAGTTATAGAACTGGCGCTCACAAAGCAAAAAGTAACCAATGCTAAGAAATTAGTATAAAATTAAAAGCCTTTCAATTTTTGGAAGGCTTTTTTTATTTAGAAAAAGAATAAAAAAGAGCTCAAACAAATGCTTTAAAAAGGAGTAGGCTTTTTTAAAGGCTTAATATCTAATTAAAAACTTTTTTATAAAATTAACTACATTCTTCTATTATGTGGATAAGATCTTTATTTTTTCTAAATTTACTTTTTTATCAGTTAACAATTTTCTTTGATGAAGCAGTTTTTATTATTTTTTTTGGTAGCAATCTTTGCAATTTTTATTGGAAGTCAAATTACAGAAGGTGTACTTTTAGTGCCGTATTGGCAATCTTTATCAGCAAGTGATTTTTATGTGTATTATAATCAATTTGGCAAAATAATTGGGCAGTATTTTACAGTACTAACAATTATATCGGCTTTAATTCCAGTTTTTGTTGCTGTGTATTGCATGTTTGTAAATTATAAAGCTTTAAAATTTGCGTTAATTTCTACTTTTTTTGCAATCCTTTTTATTACTAGTTTTTATGTGTATTTCAAAGGAGTAAATGAATTGTTTTTTGCAGCTGCCTTCAATGAAACTGAGTTGAAAAATGAGCTCATTATTTGGAGCTATTGGCATTGGGGACGCATTGTTTTAGAATGTCTTTCGTTAATCTTTTTAATTTTAGCGTTTATAAAAATCCAAAAAACAAATTTCAATTAATGTTTTAACGGATGATTCTCTTTTTATCATCCTGATGAAAATCAGCGTTTATTTGCAAAATTAGCGCTAAAATAATTATTTGAATAGCTGGAAATTATCCCACAAAGTTCACAAGTTTAAAATACATAATTGCTCTTTTCGGACTTTACAAAGTAGTGCTTTAAAGCTTCAGTTTATATTGTTATGATACTAAGGGATGCTTGAAAATATTTAATAAAAACCTGACTATCAGTTAAATAAAAAACGTCTTTCCTGTGTTTAGAAAAGACGCTTTTTTTTGATTATTATGTTTTATTAAATAAGAAAACGAACAGTTCTACTTAATAATTAGAGTTAAAACCAGAAAAAAATGAAACTAATTTAAAACAGAATTTATATTCGTTAATTCTTCCTCAGAAAAATGAGTGTTTTTGATGGCTTTTACACTATCTAAAATTTGCTCCGTTTTACTAGCTCCGATTAAAACAGACGTAATTCTGTCATCTTTTAAAATCCAAGAAATTGCCATTTGTGCCAATGTTTGATTCCTACTTTTAGCAATTTTATGTAACGCATTAATTTTTGGCAACATTTCTAAAACTTGGGTTGAATTTAAAAAAGGACTGTCTTTAATTGCCCGCGAATCTCTTGGTAAGCCATTAATGTATTTATCTGTTAACATTCCTTGTGCTAAAGGCGAAAAACAAATAGCACCAACACCAGAGTTTCCTAATAAATCTAACAATCCATCTTCTATCCAACGATCAAATAAACTATATCTTGGCTGATGAATTAAACATGGAGTACCTAAGTCTTTTAATATTTTAAAAGCTGCTGCAGCTCTTTCTGGCTGATAATTAGAAATACCCACATACAAAGCTTTTCCTTGACGAACCATTAAATCTAAAGTTCCCATAGTTTCTTCTAAAGGTGTGTCGTAATCGGGTCTGTGATGGTAAAAAATATCAACATAATCTAGTTTCATTCGTTGTAAACTTTGATCTAAACTGGATACTAAAAACTTTTTAGAACCCCAATCTCCATAAGGACCTGGCCACATGCCATAACCGGCTTTTGATGAAATAATTAATTCATCTCTGTAATTTTTAAAATTTTTTTTTAAGATTTTTCCAAAGTTTTTTTCAGCAGAACCTGGAGGAGGTCCGTAATTATTTGCCAAATCAAAATGCGTAATTCCGTTATCGAACGCACATTTTAATAAGTTTCTAGAGTTTTCAAAATCATCATTTTTACCAAAATTATGCCACAAACCTAACGAAAGTTCAGGTAAAAGCAAGCCGCTATTTCCTGTTCTTCTGTAGTTCATTTTAGTGTATCTCTCTGAATCTGCTTGGTATTTTGCCATTATGCTAACGCTTCTTTTAAAATTGTTATTGGATGTTTTGCAATACGTTTTGTACCGTCAAAAATTTGATGTCTACAACTTGTACCTGCTGCAACAATTTGGGTTTCTTGAGGTGTGTTTCTTATTTTTGGGAATAAAGTATCTTCACCAACTTGCATAGAAACTTTGTAATGTTCTTTTTCATATCCAAAAGAACCTGCCATTCCGCAACAACCTGAATTTATGATTGTTACAGAATAATTAGTCGGAATGTTTAAAATTTGAAAACTTGCATGTGTTCCAGACAATGCTTTTTGATGACAATGACCGTGAATTTTTAAAGTCTTAGCGTCACTTGTAAATAAGGAAGTATCAATAGTTCCTTTTTCTAATTCTTTCGCTAAAAATTCTTCGAACGTAAAACTGTTTTTGGCAATTTTTTCTGCGGATGTTTTATCATCTGCCAAACGAATATATTCGTCTCTAAAAGTTAAAATTGCCGAAGGTTCTATCCCAATAAGTGGGGTTTCATCAGTAATAATATCTTTAAAAATTGCTACATTATTATTGCAAATTTGTTTTGCTTCTTTTAAAAAACCTTTAGAAATATGACTTCTTCCGCTTTCATCATGTGCAATATTCTTAACTTCGTAGCCTAATTTTTCTAATAAAATAACAGCATCTATTCCGATTTCAGCATCGTAAAAATTGGTAAATTCATCTTTAAATAAATACACGGCTTTTTTAGCTGTTTTTGGATGGTGTTTCTTTAACCAACTTTCTAATGTTTGATTCGCTAATTTAGGAACCGAGCGTTCTACAGCAACACCTAAAACCTTTTTAGCAAGTGTAGAATTGGTAAAAAAGTTGGTAATGTTAGGTAAATAACTTCCTAATTTATTGTATTTGGCATTATTAGCAAATAATTTATTTCTAAAAGAATAGCCATTTGTTTCTTGATATTGATATAAAAATTCTGCTTTCATGGTAGCAATATCCACATTACTTGGGCATTCAGAAGCACACGCTTTACAACTTAAACACAAATCAAAAACTTGCTTTAATTCTTTATGATTAAATTTATTTACTTCCTTAGAATTTGTTAAAAATTCACGCAATGTATTTGCTCTTGCTCTTGTGGTATCTTTTTCATCTTTTGTAGCTCTGTAACTTGGGCACATCGTTCCGCCAGCTTCTACAGGTTTTCTACAATCTCCAGAACCATTACATTTTTCCGCTAATTTTAAAATTCCTTCACTATCAGAAAAATCCTGAATTGTAGCAATTTCTGGCTCAATTCTGTCAACTTCATAACGTAGGTTTTCATCCATAGAAAAAGCATCCGTAATTTTGCCTTGATTAAAAACATTATTTGGGTCAAAAGCTTTTTTTAATCTTCTTAATAACTGGTAATTTTGTTCACCAATCATTAGCGGAATAAATTCTGCACGTACAATTCCGTCTCCATGTTCACCAGAAAAAGAACCTTTGTATTTTTTAACTAACACTGCAGTTTCTGTGGTGATTTTTCTAAATAAAACAACGTCTGCTTTTTTCTTTAAATTTAAAATAGGACGTAAATGAATTTCCCCAGCGCCGGCATGTGCATAATACACTGCGTCTTGCTGATATTTATCCATAATTTTAGTAAAATCTGAGATATAATTTGGCAAATCTTCAAGAGCTACAGCGGTATCTTCTATACACGCAACTGCTTTCATATCGCCCACAATATTACCTAATAATCCTAAACCAGCTTTACGTAAATTATGTACTTTGGCAATATCTGTGCCGTATACTTTTGGATGATGATAACCGAAATTGTTTTTTTCTAAATCTGCAATTAGAGTATCTGCTAAAATTTCTGTTTCGTCAAGTGTATTTGCAGAAACTTCTAACATTAAAATAGCTTCTGGATCTCCTTGTAAAAAGAATCTGTTTAATGCAGCTTCTCTGTTGCTTTTTGTACAATCTAAAATCGTTTTATCCATTAATTCACAATTGTATAAATTGTGTTTCATGGCAGTTAACGTGGCAACTAAACTCTCGTTGATACTTGTAAAATGAGAGCAAACCATAATGCTTTCTTTTGGTGGTAAAGCATCTAATTGTAAGGTAATTGCTGTTGAAAAAGCCAAGGTGCCTTCGCTACCAGATAGAAATTTGGCAACATTTATGGTTGGTGATGTTCCTCCAAATAAATCTGAAGTTAAAAACTCATCAACCGCGTATCCTGTATTTCTTCTATGAATGGTTTCTTTTGGAAACTCATTTTTTATTTCTTCTTGATTTTTTATAGAGGAAAGTTCTATAAAAATTGAGTTATAAATCTGTCCTTCTAAAGTAGTCTCTTTTGTTTTTTTGATAAATTCTTCTGATGAAATTTCTTTAAAAATTGCGGTGCTTCCATCACTTAAAATAGCATCAATTTCTAAAACTTTATCTCGTGTAACGCCATATTTTATAGACGTACTTCCAGATGAATTATTACCAACCATTCCGCCAATCATACATCTATTTGATGTTGAGGTATTTGGGCCAAAAAATAATCCGTAAGGTTTTAGAAAAACGTTTAAAGAATCTCTAACAATTCCTGGTTGTAAGGTTATGGTTTTTGCATCTTCATTAAATGCAAGAATGTTAGTAAAATGTTTAGAAACATCAACTACAATTCCGTCTCCAACACATTGCCCTGCAAGCGATGTTCCTGCAGTTCTTGGTATTAAAGTAATGTTGTTTTTAGTAGCAAAATCAATTAAGATTTTAATGTCTTTTTCATCCTTTGGATATGCCACCGCTAGCGGAATTTTCCTGTAAACAGAAGCATCTGTAGCGTATAAGGTTTTATGTAAATTATCAAAAAGAACATCACCAGAAAGTGAGTTGTGTAAGGTTTCTAAAGTAGTAGTGTTTATCATTATTTACTGTTAAATAGTAAGTATAAAGTAACAAATATCCGAATAAAATATTCATTATTTCTATCTAAAAAACTTCTTTGTACATTTTTATTGATTCAATAAAAAATGATTTAAAATACTGATGATTTAAGAGCTTGAAAAATTTATATTTGCAAAATATTATTTACTTTAATGTTATTAAATTTACTTTCACTAAATTTTAGTGCATCGATTTAACTTTTTTTAACTTTTATTGATAAAATATTAGCAATCAATTGGATGCTGATTGCTACTAAATATATAATTTAACACTATTTTTAAACGTACGCTTTGCAAATTTCATTCGTCTGCAATTCGATATAACATAACCTTAATTGATGAATTCAGAGATGCAAATAAACAAACCAACACCAATTTTTCCTGGAAAAGAATTAATACAATTTGATAGCAATACAGATATTAGAGAAACACTGTATGCTATGAAAGTTGGTAAAAAGGTTTTAATTACAGAATTTTATAGCAACGGAATGTTGCTTTTAAAAGAGTTACAAAAACATTTAAAAATTAGATTACCAAATAAAACGCTAAAAGAACAACATGCTTTTCGTGCAGAATATCATAAACTTTCGAATTTAATTCTATTAAAAATTAAAAATCAAGAAGTTGATGTAGATAAAGCACCTAAAATTGGTTGGTTAGGTAAATTGTACCCAGATACCAATGATTTTTTATTAACATTTCCGCAAGTTCAAGGATTAAATAGTGCTTGGCAAAAATATAAAAACGGAATTAAAGTACCTGTTTTAAGAAATAAAGTACATCCCTATTATGGCACGTATTTCCCTACGCGTTTCGATCATTTAACATTGTTTGATAATTGGTTAAAACGTTATGAAGGACCTAAGAAATCTGCAATAGATGTTGGTGTTGGTAGTGGTGTATTGTCTTTTCAGATGGTACAATATGGATTTCAAAAAGTTTTTGCAACAGATATTAATCCGAATGCAATTGTTGGTTTAAAAGAATTTATGGGCTCTACAAAATTGTCTCGTAAAATAGAGTTATATCACGGAAACCTTTTTGCAACAATAGAAAAAGAAGTAGAATTAATCGTTTTTAATCCACCTTGGTTGCCTGCAGTTTCTAATGAAGAAAATATAGATGAAGCTATTTATTATGATAAAAATTTGTTTCCTAAATTTTTTGCTGAAGCAAATAACAGATTAGCAGAAGGTGGAAAATTAGTGCTCTTATTTTCTAATTCAGCAGAAATCAAAAAGATTACGAAAGAAAATCCTATAGAAAAAGAGTTGGCAAAAGGAATCCGATTTAAATTAGAAAAATGTTTTAAGAAAACAATAAAACCAGTTGTTGATAAAACAAAACCAACCAAAAAAGTTTCTATTCCGGAAGAAGTGCAACTTTGGGTTTTAGCAAAAATATAAATTGTATACAGTAAAAAAAACTGCATAAAAGTCTCAACTACTTGGGGCTTTTAGGCAGTTTTTATTGAAGAGCATTTTAAACTATTCCATGTTTGCTTTTTAAAAGTATCGTTATATTTAATAGTCCTGTAAGACGGGTTGTATAGCTTACTTTTAATTTCGGATTCTATGACCGTTTTAATAGATGCTTTATTTTCCTCTTCATCTTCAGTTAACTTATATTCAAAAGAGGTTGAATTATTTAACCAATCTAAATTTTTTATAGAGCAATTAATAGTTTTATTTTCTTGTTTATAAAGTATCCTTTATTAAAAGTAATTTGACCAAATGAACGATAATTACAAAAAAGTAGTATAAATAGTATTCTTAATTTCATTTTTTTGAATAATACATGTATTGAGAGGTCAATTATTTGTCATCAAAAGTTTTTCTAAATTTTATGCTTTAAACGAAAAAAGCGATTTTAAATTAAGGTTAATGTTACTGTCAATAAAAAAACTTTTTAAATTCCTATATTTGTTAGCGAACCAAACTATTAATTCAGATGAAAAGAATTCTTGTAATCTTCTTATTTATTTCCATTTCAATATCAGCACAAGAAGTTGATTTGTCTTATTACTTACCAAAAAATACAACATACAATCAAAACATACCAACACCTAAATCTGTAATTGGTCATGAAGTAGGCGAGTGGCATATTACACACGATAAATTAGTGGAATATATGAAGGTTTTAGCCGCTTCTTCGGATAGAATTTCGATAGAGAACAGAGGCACAACGTATGAAGACAGGCCTTTGTTATTACTAACAATTACATCGCCAGAAAATCATAAAAATATAGAAAATATCAGACAAAAACATATTGATGCAACTGATGATGCTTCTATAGATATTTCTAAAAACCCAATTGTTGTCTATCAAGGATTTTCTATTCATGGTAATGAGCCAAGCGGTTCCAACGCAGCTTTGGCGGTTGCGTATTATTTGGCGGCAGCAGAAAATATTGATGAGTTATTAAACAATGTAGTCATCCTTTTTGATCCTTCTTTTAATCCTGATGGATTGCAACGTTTTGCATATTGGGCAAATACAAACAGGAGTAAAAACATCAATCCGGATCCTAATGACAGGGAATATTCTGAAATTTGGCCAGGAGGAAGAACGAATCATTATCAGTTTGATATGAACAGAGATTGGTTGCCAGTTCAGTTGCCAGAAAGCAAAGCAAGAATCGCAAGTTTCCATAAATGGATGCCAAATATTTTAACCGATCATCATGAAATGGGTAGCAATGCTAGTTTCTTTTTTCAACCGGGAATTCCGAGTAGAACAAACCCGTTAACGCCACAAATGAACCAAGATTTAACCAAAGAAATTGCAACCTATCATGCAAAAGCGTTGGATAAAATTGGTTCGTTATATTATTCCGAAGAAAGTTTTGATGATTTTTATTATGGAAAAGGTTCTACGTTTCCAGATATTAATGGCGGTATCGGTATTTTGTTTGAACAAGCAAGTTCTAGAGGTCATGCGCAAGAAACAGAAAACGGAATTTTAACCTTCCCGTTTACCATTAGAAATCAATTTACAGCAGCTTTATCAACCTTAGAAGCGGCAAAAAATATGCGCGTAAAAATCTTACAATATCAGCAAGATTTTTATAAAGAGGCTAGAAATACAGGTGATAAAAAAGCGATTGTTTTTGGTGATGAAAAGGATGCTGCAAAAAGTTTTTTATTGGCAGAAGTTTTAAAACGTCATCAAATTAAAATTCACGAATTAAAAGCAGATTATTCATCAAACGGAAAAAACTTTAAAAAAGGATATAGTTATGTGGTGCCAATGAACCAGAAAAATCAACGTTTGGTAAAAGCCATGTTTGATGTTCGTAAAACGTTTACAGATAGTTTGTTCTATGATGTTTCTGCATGGACTTTTAATCATGCTTTTGGGGTTGATTTGGATGATAATGTTTCGTTATCTAAAGTTGGTGATGAAATTACAGAGCTAAAAATGAAAACAGGAACGATTACTTCTAAAAGTGATTATGGTTATTTAATGCCTTGGAATGAATTTTATGCGCCTAAAGCATTGAATGCAATTCTGCAAAAAGACATTCGTGCAAAAGTTTCCATGAAAAACTTTAAAAATGCTGGAAATTCTTATGACTACGGAACGATTTTTATTCCTGTGCAAAATCAGCAATTAGATGCATCAGAATTGCATCAGTTTTTAGAGAAAATAGCCCTAGAAAGTAATGTGCAAATAGTTGGAGTTGCAACAGGTTTAAATGAAGGAATTGATTTAGGAAGTGATAATTTTAGTGCCATCACAAAACCAAAAGTGGCCATGTTAGTTGGCGACGGAATTACAAGTTACGATTCTGGTGAAATTTGGCATTTGTTCGATCAACGTTTTGATATGCATTTAACACGTTTAGATATGAGTTCTTTTACACGAACTGATATTCATAAATACACTCATATTGTTATTCCGAATAGTAATATTGACAAAGCAGCTATCGAAAAACTAAAAGAATGGGTTCAAAATGGAGGCGTTTTAGTGGGCTATAAAAACACAGCAAAATGGTTGGCGTCAAATAATATGATTCTGTTAGATTTTGAAAATGCAAAGATAGATTCTGTTCAAAATGTTTCTTTTGAAAATAAAGATTTACAATCTGGTGCACAATATATTGGTGGTGCTATTTTTGAGGCTAATGTAGATAGATCTCATCCTATAAATTTTGGTTATAAAAATGATAAATTAGCCTTGTTTAGAAACTCTACTTTATTTATAAAAGCAGATAAAAAGAGTTATAACAATCCTATTCAGTATACTTCAAATCCTTTATTAAGTGGTTATATTTCTAAAGAAAACTCAAAATTAATTAAAAACACCGTTCCTTTTAAAGCGCAAAAATTAGGTAGAGGTAAAGTGATTGTTTTTACAGATAACACAAACTTTAGAGCTTTTTGGTTTGGAACCAATAAACTACTAATGAATTCAATTTTCTTTGGTGATAAAATGTAAATTCTTTGATGTTTAGTTAGATTTTTTTGAGCCAAGAATCAAGATTAAAAAAACTAAAATTATTAAAATATAAATTCAGACCTCACAGTTTTTTAAAATCGGTGAGGTCTTTTTAGGTAATTTAAATTGTCACTTCGAGTAATTTTGATTTTTTACTAAAATTGTATCGAGAAGTTTTATGAATGAAGAGTCGGGTTTTTCGACTTTGAAACTCTACAGTTAAATTGTAACAAAATACATCCGTAAGCGTCTTATTTATATAACCAACCAATTTATACAAATGAGTTTCTTTAGAGTATTACTTGCTATTATTTTTCCACCTTTATCGGTTATAGGAAAAGGTTGTGGATCTTTCTTTATTATTTTTCTACTGACACTTTGTGGCTGGATTCCAGGAGTAATTGGGGCTTTGGTAATTTTAAATAATCCTAAGAATTAGTCTATTTTCTGATAAAAAAATTATGTTCAATTAAATTTAGAAAGCTATTTGTCGATGTTTAAAAACTCTTTTTCTTCTTTTGTCAATAGTATTTTTACATCATTTATTTTTAAATCAGCAGGTAGATTTTTATAAAAAGGTTCATAAAAATCAATAGTACTATTCTTTATTTTTTTACCCATAAGGCTTTCTGAAATAAATAAACTTTGTTTGGAAGAAACAGTATTGCTAAAGTTTTTAGTTTTAATAATGCCGTCTATTTCAAATATGAAGTAATTTAAGCTTAGTTTATTGTTTTTTAGTTTTTTATACGATAATTCAATCGTATTTTTTATAGTTTTCTTTTGATAAGGAATCTTACTTTTTTTAGATATCTCGTCTGTAAATTCAGAAT
>JANQTQ010000250.1 GCA_030731625.1 Polaribacter sp.
AATTACGGTTGCTCTATGAGGATCACATAATATTACTTTTGCGCCCATATCAATTAATTTATCTACAAAAAACAAACGACTTTCAAACATTTTTTGATGAATTAAAACTGTTCCTTTTGCTTGTGTTGCAATCACTAAAACGATACTTAACAAATCTGGCGTAAAACCTGGCCAAGGTGCATCTGCAACTGTTAAAACAGAACCATCTATATAGTTTTGTATGTCATAAGAATCTTGTGCCGGAATGTAAATATCATCATTTCTTTTTTCAAATTTGATGCCTAATTTTCTAAATACATTCGGAATTTGCCCAAGGTTTTCCCAGCTTACATCTTTTATTGTTAATTCAGATCGTGTCATAACTGCCACACCAATCCAAGAACCAATTTCAATCATGTCTGGTAAAACTCTGTGCTCACATCCGCCTAAATATTTTACTCCTTCAACAATCAATAAATTAGAACCTACACCTGTAATTTTTGCCCCCATAGAATTCAACATTTTACATAATTGTTGAATATACGGTTCGCAAGCAGCATTGTAAATTTCTGTAGTTCCGGTTGCCATTACAGCTGCCATTAAAATATTAGCAGTACCTGTTACAGAAGCTTCATCTAACAACATTTTTGTACCAATTAACTCATCAGCTTCTACACCATAAAAATGCTCTTCTCTATTGTATCTAAATTTCGCGCCAAGTCTAATAAATCCTTCAAAATGAGTATCTAATCTTCTTCTACCAATTTTATCACCTCCAGGACGCGGAATATATCCTTTACCAAAACGTGCTAATAACGGACCAACTAACATGATAGAGCCACGCAAAGAGCTACCATCCTTTTTAAAATCGTCTGATTCTAAATAAGATACATTCACTTCATCTGCTTGAAAAGCATACGAATTTCTACTTAATTTTTCTACTTTAACACCTAATTCTCCTAAAATAAAAATTAGTTTATTTACGTCTATAATATCTGGAACATTGTTTATGACTACTTTTTCTGGAGTAAGTAATACGGCACAAAGTATTTGTAAAACTTCATTTTTTGCTCCTTGTGGAGTGATTGTTCCACTTAATTTATGTCCACCTTCAATTTTAAATGATGCCATTCTTTATTGTCTTTTTCTGTTTTTATGTTGATTGTTATGTGGTTTTTTGTAACTAGTTTTAGTAGCTGTATTCTGACCTTGTGTATTTCTTTTCTTCAATAAATCTTTTGTTTCAGAAAGTTCCTCATCAGAATTTCTTAAATCTAATTTACCATCAGATAAATCAACTAAATGTTTAAAAATAATAGCATCATCAACAGTGTCTTTATTCCAATTTAAATAACATTTTTTCATGTGATTTGCGATAGAAAAAACCAATGCCTCTTTTAGTTCGCCTTCTTCCCAACTTAAAGCAACATCAATCATGGTTTGAATATTTTTACCATAATAACGATATTTAGAAGCAAATTTTGGATACGCTAAGGGTTCTGGTTTTTCTTGCAGTTCTTCTTTTGAAGGCTGCGGATATGGAGATTTTGCATCCAATTTAAAATCAGACATAATGTATAATTGATCCCAAAGTTTGTGTTTAAAATCTGGAACATCGCGTAAATGTGGTTGTAAATTACCCATAACATCTACAATAGCTTTCGCCATTTCATTGCGTTCTTCAATGGTTTCTAATGCCACACAATGATTTACCAATTTTTGAACATGTCTTCCATATTCTGGTATTATCATTAGTGGTCTTTCTGAATTATATTCTAAATCGAATGTCATTTATTTATTTTTTGTGAAGTAACTTAATTTTCAAATATCATTTAGAAAACTATAATTTAGGTTTCGTTTTTATAAAAACCAGGCAAGTTTGCCCTTTTCTAAATATATCGTGGCAAATTAATTAAATATTATCAATTATGAATTACTTATTACATATAATTTATTAATTATTAGCCAATCACTCTTAATTTTGCGAATTGTAGTAATAATTTCTTTTTCCCAACCGTTCCGAATTTAATTTCGGCCTTTTTATTTGGCCCACTTCCTTCTAAAGAAATAACCTCTCCTGTACCAAATCTATTGTGCTCTACAATATTACCAACCACCACATTTTCATCAAATAAATTAGCTTTAGCGGTAGTTTGAGAAACTTTTTTTAGGTTTTTTGGAATGATAATATCTTTCTTTTTCACCAAATCGCGTTCCATTTTTTTACGCTGAATTGGTTTCTGAAAACGGATTCCTTTTGGAGCATCATCAAAAATACTTTTATCTATAAAATTATTTATGATTGGATTGGTACTTTTAGGAGTAATATAATTTAGGTACTGATCATCAATTTCTTCTAAAAACCTACTTGGCTCAGCATCCACTAATTTACCCCATCTATAACGAGTTTGCGCATAGGTTAAATATGCCACTTTTTCGGCTCTTGTAAGTGCCACATAAAACAACCTTCGCTCCTCTTCTAGCTCACTTCTGGTGTTCATGCTCATTGCCGAAGGAAATAAATTTTCTTCTAAACCAACAATATAAACGTACATATATTCCAATCCTTTAGATTGATGAATGGTCATTAAAGACACACTTGGTTTGTCATCATTTTTTTTGGCATCAAAATCTGTAGCCAACGCAACATCTTCTAAAAATGTGGTTAATGATGCATCTTCTCCTTGTTCTATTTTATCAGTGATGAAATCTTTAATTCCGTTTAAAAGTTCTTGAACATTTTCAACTTTACTTACACTTTCTGGCGTTCCGTCTTTTTCTAAATCCTTAATTAATTGGGTTTGTTTTACCACAACTTCTGCAATTTCGAACGCATTTTTAGTTTGCGATTCTATTTGCAAACGCAACATCATATTCATAAAATTCTGAAGCTTATTTTTTGTTGCAGAATTGATACTGATATCAATTTTATCAATATATTTTATAATTTCAAAAATTGATTTTTTATAATGATTTGCAGCTATAGTTAACTTATCGATGGTAGTTGCGCCAATTCCTCTTGCAGGATAATTGATAATTCTTTTAAAAGCTTCTTCATCATTTGGGTTGATTAAAATGCGTAAATAAGATAAAATATCCTTGATTTCTTTACGCTGATAAAAAGAAATTCCACCATAAATTTTATACTCAATTCCTTTTTTACGCAAGGCATCTTCAATTGCTCTAGATTGCGAATTTGTTCTATATAAAATACAAAAATCATCGGGACTTAATTGATGATTCATTTGATTTTCCCAGATAGATTGTGCCACAAAACGCCCTTCTTCACCGTCAGAAATCGTGCGCATTACGTTTATAGAATCTCCGTCATCATTACTCGTCCAAACTTCTTTATCTAACTTGGTTTTATTTCTAGCAATTACAGAGTTTGCTGCGTTTACAATGTTCTTTGTTGAACGATAATTTTGCTCTAATTTAAAGGTCTTTACATCAGGATAATCCTTTTGAAAATTTAAGATATTCTGAATATTTGCACCCCTAAAACTATAAATACTTTGAGAATCATCACCAACCACACAAATGTTTCCAAATTTATCTGCCAAAGATCTTACAATAATATATTGCGAGTGGTTTGTATCTTGATACTCATCGACCATAATATATCTAAAACGATCTTGATATTTTGCTAAAACATCAGGAAAACGAGCCAATAACTCGTTGGTTCTTAGTAATAAATCATCAAAATCCATAGCACCAGATTTAAAACACCTGTCTACATATTCTTTATAAATATTACCTACTTGTGGTCTGCTTGCATGCATATCTGCTTCTTGCAAATCAGAATTATTAAAATACGCTTTTACCGTAATTAAGCTATTTTTAAAAGATGAAATTCTGCCTAAAATCTGCTTAGCTTTGTAACGTTCCTTATCCAAATTCATTTCTTTAATAATCGATGTTATTAAACGAACTGAATCTTGTGTATCGTAAATTGTAAAGTTTGATGGAAAGCCTAATTTATCTGCTTCGGAACGTAAAATTCTTGCAAAAACAGAGTGGAAAGTTCCCATCCATAAATTTTTAGCCTCACTTGCACCAACTACGCCAGCAATTCTTGCTTTCATTTCTTTGGCCGCTTTGTTGGTAAATGTTAATGAAAGAATATTAAAAGAATCTACACCTTGCTGCATTAAATGTGCAATTCTGTAAGTTAAAACTCGTGTTTTTCCTGAGCCTGCACCAGCAATAATTATCATTGGTCCATTTTTCTGAATTACAGCTTGTTTCTGTGCTTCATTTAAAGTATTTAAATACGTATTCAATAGATATTGTTTTGTAAAAATTTGAAAGTGTGAAATTAGCCAAACTATTCGTTTCTATAAAGGAAGATTACTTATTTTTATTCACAAGTTATTATTTCATAAATTCGGGTTTTAAAACGAATATCAATACAATATCTGTCTTAAGACAGATAAATCAAAATATCTGCTCATAGACAGATAAATAAAAATATCTGCTTATAGGCAGATATTTTTGCTGTATTATTAAATAAATTATATATTTGTTAAAAATTAAACTTACTCTATGACAAGTATTTTAACAGGTGATATTATAAATTCCAGGAAAAAAAATGATGATTTATGGTTATTAACTTTAAGAAGCACTTTAAATACTTATGGAAAATCTCCAAAAAATTGGCAAATTTACAGAGGTGATAGTTTTCAGTTAGAAATACAAAATTTAGAAGAAGCATTTTATGTAGCTTTAGACCTTAAAGCTAATTTAAAAAGAATTGAAGGCATTGATGTAAGGATTGGAATTGGAATAGGTAAAAAAGAATATAATTATTCAGAAATCACAGCTTCTAATGGAGAAGCTTTTATAAACTCTGGTGTTGCTTTTGACACCTATCTTAAAAAACAAACTTTAGCCATAAAAACACCTTGGCAAGAAATTGATGAGGAACTAAATCTTGCTTTCGAATTAGCTTTATTAACGATGGATTCTTGGACGCAAAACTCTGCAGAAGTGTTTAAAATTTCCTTAAAAGAAAAAGATGCAACACAAAATGAAATTGCAAAAATTTTAGGAATAACACAAGGAAGAGTTAGTGAACGTCAAAAAAGAGCTGGTTTTGAGCAGATTATGAAATTAGAAAAGAGGTTTCAAAAATTAATCAACCAAAAAATCAACGGGTAAATATGCTTCTATTTTTAAAATTTTTATTGGCACATATTTTAGGAGATTTTGTTTTTCAATCAGAAAAATGGGTAAAAGACAAAGAAGAAAAGAAAGTAAAGTCTACAAAGTTGTATTTTCATATTGCAATTCATGCCTTTTTATTATTGCTGATTTTACAATTTGATTTGAAAGAATATTGGTTAGGATTTCTGCTGATTATTATCTCTCATTATATAATAGATGTACTAAAACTATATCTTCAAAAAAAGAAAACAAAACGAATTTGGTTTTTTGCTGATCAAATTTTACATCTTTTAACCTTATTTTTAATAAGTACTATTTTTGTTGATTTTTCAATATCCATAGAAAACTTCTTTACTGATAAACTTCTATTATTATTCGTTTTTATACTATTAGTGAGTTCTGTATCCGCAATTATCATCAAAATAATTATTACACAATGGAATCCAGAAAAGAAAAAAGAAAATGATGATTCTTTAGCAAAAGCAGGTCGTTATATTGGTATTTTAGAACGCTTATTTGTGTTTATTTTTGTGATTACCAATCACTGGGAAGCCATTGGTTTTTTGTTAGCTGCAAAATCCGTTTTTAGATTTGGAGATTTAACATCATCAAAAGACAGAAAACTAACAGAATATATTTTAATAGGAACTTTATTAAGTTTTGGGTTTGCTATCTTTTTAGGAATTCTATATTTGTATGTCTTAAACCTATTGTAATTAAATGGAAAATCAATTATTAGAAAGTATTGCCTATATTTTACCTGCTGTAGTTACAGGTGTTGTGGCTTATTATATGTTAAATGGGTTTTTAAAAAATAAAAATTCTGAAAAGAAACTAGAACTTTTAGCACAACAAAAAAGAGAATCTTTACCGATAAGATTACAAGCCTATGAAAGAATGTTGTTGTTCTGTGAGCGTATTAATCCTGTAAAAATGTTGCTAAGAATTAAACCCCTTACTACTATAACAGAAGATTATTTACAACTTTTAATTGCCAATATAGAACAAGAATTTGAGCATAATTTAGTGCAACAAATTTACCTATCTAATGATACTTGGTTAGCTGTAGTTGCTGCAAAAAATGCCATTATCAATAAATTGAAACAAGTTGCAGAAAACGCAAATTCTGCCAATGAATTAAGAGAAAATGTTTTAATTGAGTACACAAAAATATTGCCGCCAACAGAAACTGCTATTGGCTTTATTAAAAATGAAGTTCGAAAATTATTATAAAAAAAGACTCCAAATTGGAGCCTTTGTTCTTCTTTTCATTTTCATTTCCCCTCTATAAAATTGAATTTTACTCCAAGTTTAATTTTTTTTAATTAAAGTAAATTTTTGATGCACCTAATGCAACAGACTTCGTTTGAGTTTTTGCTTTCGTTGTAATATCAAAGACGTTAAGTGTACTTAGATCTGTAAAACTTGCAT
This sequence comes from Polaribacter sp., assembly GCA_030731625.1. GTDB lineage: Bacteria > Bacteroidota > Bacteroidia > Flavobacteriales > Flavobacteriaceae > Polaribacter. The sequence goes on from JANQTQ010000250.1 coordinate 6,577, forward strand.
TTAAAGTAAATAACGAGTTACCTTCTACTTCCATTCCGTATAAATAACCTTCTGCAGTAAGTATTTCTGTAGTAGATAAACTAGTTGCATCTATATCTATAGCATAAACTTTACCGCTTAAAGCATAATAAATTGTATTATTTTCTAACACCATTAAAGATGGATGTTGGCCACTTGCAAAATCTAATTGACTAACAATTGTATTGTTTGAAACATTTATTGTACTAATGCTTCCTATTGTATTACCAATAACATTCCAGCTAGCATCATATTGAACAGCTCCTTCAGATAAAACTACTAATTGTCCATTATTATTAAAGAACATTTCGTCTGGTCTATCACTTACAGTAATTTCTTCTACAACATCAGTAGCAATATCAATAACAGAAATTATATTATTAGATCCATAAGCTCCTTGATGAGAAACATATAATTTACCGTTACTTTCAATAATTCTTTCTGGTCCAAATCCAATATTTATTTTCTTGATAAATTCATAACTAGTAAGGTCATAAACGGCAACAAAAGCATCAGTTGTTCCCCAGTTTGTAACATATCCTTTATTATCAGCAACAGTCATAAATCTTGGAGTTGCTAGTTCTTCAGTAATTGTAGCCTCTTTCACAAATGAATATCTATCAACAACAGTAATCGTGTTCTGATTATCTACAACAATAAAAGCTCTATCAGTATCAAAAGCCATCGATTGTAAATACGTACTTAATTCAGTTGAATTTACTTTTTTATAAATTAAATTTTCTACTGTTTCAAAATCATCAGAAACAAAAGAAACAGAACCTGTACCAGCACCACTACCTTCTCCACTAATTAATATTCCTCCATCATAATCTCCTCTTGGTAAAATTGGTGATTCGCTTGTACATGAAGCAAACGCAATTGCTCCAAATAGTAATACTGCTAGTAATTTATTAATTCTCATTGTTTAAAATTTATAGTTTATATTTAAGTTAAAGTTTCTATTTGGCATTGGTCTTCTTGGTTGTGTTACATAATATTTATTGAACACATTGTTAATTTTAAAACCAATAGTAATTTCTTTTTGTATGTTTTTTGTAATTCTAAAATCTCCTCCAAAATTTGACACAAAAAAACTTGGAAGCATAAAATCTGTAGAATTACTTTCTGTAGTAAAAATTTCTCCTGTAAATACTTGTTGATAGAAAAAACTGAGTCTTTTATTAGCATAGCCTAAGCTTCCATTAAATAAATGTTTAGGCACAAAAATTAAAAACTTTTGTGTGTCTTTATCTTTAGCTTCGGTATAACTGTAATTTGCTGTAAAATCAATAAAATGATTGTGATAGTTTTTAGCATAAGAAACACTAAATTCTACTCCTTTATTTACTGTATTAGAAAGGTTTATTGGTGTCCAAACACCTGGTCTAGTAGCATCTCCATTTGGAGTCCAAACAATTTTATCTTTAGCTGCGATGTAAAACACTCCCAAATCTGCGGAAAATTTATTTTTCTTATAAATTACCGCAAACTCACCTTGCACTGCTGTTTCTGGAATTAAATTTACGTTTCCTTGACCTGGCCAGTACAAATCATTATACGTTGGCACTCTATAATTTTTAGAAGCATTTGCTCTAATAGATACGTTTTTAAATGATTTAGCTTTCATCCCAAAAGAATAACTATTTGGAACACTGTAATCAGAATTAAAGTCTTTTCTTATTTTTAAATCAAAGAAAACTGTGTTTAATATATTTTGATTATAAATAAAAGATTGCGAAAATTGTCTTCTGTTTTTCTCTATAATTTGATCCGTTTTACCAAAAACAGATTCATATTCAGAATAGGATGTTAATTTGGCATTTATTGATGAAATTTTATAAGCTACATCATAATTTATCAAATAACGTTTCGATTTTCCAAAATTGAATGCAACTGCATTTTTATCAGCAAAATACTGATATTCTTGTGTTAAAAAAGCTAATTTTAATTCGTGATTAAATTGATTATTCTGATAATTATATACCAGAAGGTTTCTATTATTAAAATCTTTGTATTTCTCATTTGCTCCTGTTGGATTTGGAATTTCTCCAGAAAGCAAACGTTTACTCACGTAGCTTGTGCTATAAAATTTAAGTTCTGATTTTGGATTAAACTTATACGCCAAACCAACACTCATATTAAAATTACTATAAGCGCCATTAAAATTTTTAAAATCTGTACCTAATAACTCATAATCATTTTCAGATTCATTATACGATATTCCTAATTTTAAGGCTAACTTTTCTGTAGAAATTTTAAACTTATACAAACTATTATAAGTACTAAAACTACCCATTGAACCTACAAATTGATTCTCAATTACTTTCTTAGACTTGTATAATAATTGATCATTTAAATGAATTGTGCCTCCAACTGCACCAGAACCATACTCAATACTTCCTCCTCCACTTCTAACATCAATCGCATCAAATAAACTAACCGTTAATGAGTTAAAACCTGTTTGACCATTATTAATAGAATTTATATTTATTCCGTTCCAAATAACCGCTGTATTAGAAGAACTTGTACCTCTAAAGCTAGCTGTACTTGTACCTCCATAACCATATTCTTTTAAATAAATTAAAGAGTTAAAACGTAAAAGTGAAGTAAATGATTCTGTGTTTTTGGTGATAATAGAATCGTTTAATACTTGAATTTTATATCCATTAGAGTTATCTATTTTTTTATCAGCAACAACAATAATTTCTTTCAAAACAGTTCTTATAGAATCGTTCTGAGCCAAAATAGCATGTGTACTAATAAAAAAAGCTGTAAAAAGTAAGTATTTCTTCATAATCCATTTAACCTTTATCCCGAAAGTTTTAATTGTTAAAAAATCGAGGCAGGTCTCCTGGCTTGCGTCTTGTAATTGGTCTTCCCATTTTTAGTGAATCTATTTCAGATTCTAAAACAGTGACATAAAGATTAATTACAAGCTTAATAGCTTACAGTTGCGGGAACAGCTTCGGTATTTATCCGAATTCCCTTTTAATTTGTTCTCAGAAAGAACAAAACCCTAATTTGCGGTAAATGTAGATTATTTTAATAATTAAAAAGGACTTTTTTGACATTTATATTTTAATTGTGTACCTATTTTTAGACGTTCTGAATAAACTATTTTGGAGAATCGTTCTATTCTAAATAGTAAAGTTTTTACAGAAAATATTGTAAACAGATAAACTATGTAATAGTTGCTAAAAAGCTCCATATTTAAAGCAATCATTCTTTTTCTTTTTCGATTTAAATTGATTTTTAGAAACAATCTCATAAAATCGCACTCAAATTTTATACCTTTATGGCTTACATTTATTAAAAGAAAATGAGAATAGAAAATGAATTAAAACTAGGTTTTAAAGATGTAATGATTCGCCCAAAACGATCTACTTTAAAATCGCGTTCGCAAGTAACTTTAGAAAGAGAATTTAAATTTTTACACAGCTCTATTATTTGGACAGGAATACCAATAATGGCTGCAAATATGGATACTGTTGGTACTTTTGAAATGGCAAAAGCATTGGCAAAACACAATCTTTTTACAGCAATTCATAAGCATTATTCTTTAGATGAATGGCGAAATTTTGCTTCAAATTCATCAGAAAATATTTTAAAAAATATAGCCGTTAGCACAGGAACAGGAAAAGAAGATTCAGAAAAAGTGAAGCAAATTTTAACTGAATTTCCACAAATAAACTTTATATGCGTGGATGTTGCGAATGGATATTCAGAACATTTTGTGAATTTTGTTCAGAAAATGCGCAAAAATCATCCAAATAAAGTAATTATTGCAGGTAATGTTGTTACGGGCGAAATGGTTGAAGAATTATTATTAGCTGGCGCTGATATTATTAAAGTTGGTATTGGACCAGGTTCTGTTTGTACTACAAGAATTAAAACAGGCGTTGGGTATCCACAACTTTCTGCAATTATTGAATGTGCAGATGCTGCTCATGGAATGGGCGGACAAATTATTTCTGATGGTGGT
>JANQTQ010000251.1 GCA_030731625.1 Polaribacter sp.
TATCGATTGCAAGAGCTGTTTTGAAAAATCCACCGATTATGATTTTAGATGAAGCAACTTCTGCTTTAGATACTGAATCTGAACAATTGGTGCAAATTGCATTAGAAAAAATGATGCAAAACAGAACGTCATTAGTAATTGCGCACAGACTTTCTACCATTCAAAAAGCAGATATTATTGCTGTTATGAAGAAAGGAAAAATAGTTGAGCAAGGTAAACATGAAGATTTAATGGCCAAAAAAGGCGAATATTTTAAACTAATTTCTATGCAATCTTTTTAATTCTAGAATTTAGTTTTATCAGGACATAAAAATTAAAAAAAGCTTCAAATAATTATACCGATTATTTGAAGCTTTTTGATTACTAAGAAACTAAAACTATTTCAACTCAATAATTAAATCATCAGAATTTACCATCGTTCCTGCTTTTAAAACTATTTTATTTATCGTTCCATTTTCATTTGCCGTAATGGTAGTTTCCATCTTCATGGCTTCAATAATAAATAAGGGCTGATTTTTCACAATATTATCTCCGTTTTTCACCAAAATCGTTGACAATAAACCTTGTAAAGGTGCACCTATTTGAGTCGCGTCATTTTTATCAGCTTTCTCATTTTTAATCGTTTCAACTTTGATGGATTCATCTTTAACTTGTATAATTCTACCTTGACCATTTACTTTAAAATGCACAGTAACAATACCTTCAGAGTTTGGTTTCCCAACATAATCTAAGGTTACCAATAACGTTTTTCCTTTATCAATATCAACGGTAATCTCCTCTCCTATTTCCATTCCGAAGAAAAAATTCTTGGTAGGAAGATTCGTTAAATTATCATATTTTAAATGGTTATTATAGGCATCTGTAAATACTTTTGGATATAATTTATAGGATAGAAAATCAGTAAAATGAATATTTCTACCTAAATCATTTTCAAATATTTTTCTAAAATCAGCATATTCTTTGTCAAAATCTGTTGGCGGAATATGAGCATTTGGTCTATCTGTAAATGGAATTTGATCTTTTAAAATTAGCTTTTGTAATTTTTCTGGAAATCCGTTTACAGGCTGACCTAATTCTCCTTTAAAGAAACTAACCACAGATTGCGGAAAAGAAATGGTATCACCTCTTTCTAAAACATCTGTAACAGTTAAATTATTGCTCACCAAATATTGCGCCATATCACCCACAACTTTAGAACTCGGAGTAACTTTTACAATATTGCCAAACAATGTATTTACTTCTCCATACATTTTTGTGATTTCATGAAAGCGATCTTCTAACCCTAAAGCTTGTGCTTGTGGTTTTAAATTAGAATATTGTCCTCCAGGAATTTCATGCTGAAAAACTTCTCCAGAACCCGATTTTAATCCAGATTCAAAAGGATAATACAACTCTCTTACGGTTTCCCAATAATTAGAATATTCATTTAAAGAATTGATATTTAGAGGATTTTCGCGCTCATGAAACTTCATCATTTCTACAATAGAGTTGAAATTTGGTTGCGATGTTAAACCAGACAATCCGCCTAAGGCAACATCAACAACATCTACTCCAGCTTCAATTGCTTTTAAATACGTTGCAGACTGAATTGATGATGTATCATGCGTATGTAAATGAATAGGAATATTTAATTCAGCTTTTAAAGCACCTACTAATTCTGATGCCGCATAGGGTTTTAATAAACCAGCCATATCTTTAATTCCTAAAATATGTGCGCCAGAATTTTCTATTTCTTTTGCTAAATCCACATAATATTTTAAGTTGTATTTTGTATTCTTAACATCCAAAATATCACCTGTATAACAAATAGAACCTTCTGCCAAGCCTTGCGTTTTTGTACGAACATGTTCTATACAAGGCGCAATAGATTTCATCCAGTTTAAAGAATCAAAAACCCTAAATAAATCAACACCATTTTCCCATGATTGTTCTACAAACTTACCAATTAAATTATCTGAATACGCAGTATAACCAACGCCGTTAGAGCCTCTAATTAGCATTTGTAGCAACACATTTGGCATTTTTGCTCTCAATAATTGCAAACGTTCCCACGGATTTTCTTGCAAATAACGCAAGCAAACATCAAAAGTTGCGCCTCCCCAAACTTCCATACTAAAAATATCAGGATTATTTTTCGCATATCCTTCAGCTACTTTTAACATATCAAAAGTTCGCATTCTAGTTGCTAATAAACTTTGATGCGCATCACGCATTGTGGTATCTGTATAATGTATTTTTTTCTCATTTTTTAACCACTGAGAAAACTTATCCGGACCTAATTCTGTTAATAAATCTTTTGTTCCTTTTGGATACCTTGCATCTACATCAAACTTAGGAATTCGTGGTTTGATAAATGTCTTAGTTCTGTCTATTTTTTTAACATCAGGATTGCCATTTACAGTAATATCTGCCAAATAGGTAATTACTTTATTTGCTCTATTTCTTGGTGCTTTAAAAATAAATAAATCAGGATTTGACTTGATAAAATTAACAGTAATAGCTCCTTTTTTAAAAGTATCGTGTTTTAAAATATTGTCTAAAAAAGGCATATTTGTTTTTACACCTCGTATTCTAAACTCGCTTAAAGCTCTTCTAATTTTTCTTGATGCGCCATCTAAAGTTCTACTATTTGCAGTAACTTTTACTAACATGGAATCAAAAAACGGAGAAATTTTAACACCTTGATACACACTTCCTGCGTCTAAACGAATTCCGAAACCAGAAGCACTTCTGTACGTAGTAATGGTGCCGAAATCTGGTTTAAAATCATTTTGAGGATCTTCTGTAGTAATTCTACATTGCAACGCATATCCTGTAATCTGAATTGAATTTTGATTCGCAATTTTTATTTGCTCATCCGCTAATTTATATCCGCCAGCAATAAATAACTGCGTTTTCACCAAATCAATACCTGTAATGACTTCTGTAACAGTATGTTCTACCTGAATTCTCGGATTTACTTCTATAAAATAAATAGAACCATCATCATCAACCAAAAACTCAACGGTACCAATATTGTTATAATTTACAGCTTTACAAATTTTGATTGCGTATTTGTATAAATCATTTTTTATTTCTTCTTTTAAACCATAAGAAGGCGCAAATTCTATTACTTTTTGATAACGACGTTGTACAGAGCAATCTCGTTCATATAAATGAACCGTGTTTCCATAATTATCAGCAACAATTTGTATTTCTATATGCTTCGGATTTTCTACAAATTTTTCTAAAAAAACAGTATCATCACCAAAAGCATTTAAAGCTTCTCTTTTACTTTCTGGATACGCTTTTTTCAATTCCTCTTCTTCCCTAATCACACGCATTCCTCTTCCACCGCCACCAGAAGCCGCTTTTAGCATCAAAGGATAACCAATAATTTCCGCTTCAGCCAGTGCAATATCTAAACTTTCTAAAGGTTTTGTATTACTTCTAATAATAGGAATATCGTTTTCAATCGCTACTTTTTTAGCAGCTATTTTATCACCAAGAGATTTTAAAACCGATACTTTAGGACCTATAAAAATGATATTATTATCTTCACATTTCTGAGCAAACTCAGCATTTTCAGATAAGAAACCATAACCAGGATGAATTGCATCTACATTATTTTCTAAAGCTACTTTTATAATAGCATTACTATCTAAATAAGGTTTTAAGGGCTGGTTGTCTTCACCAATTTGATAAGATTCATCTGCTTTGTATCTGTGTAAAGAATACCTGTCTTCGTAGGTAAAAATACCTACCGTTTTTACACTAATTTCTGTACAAGCTCTAAAAATTCTAATGGCAATTTCTCCTCTATTTGCTACAAGTACTTTCTTAATTTTCATATTTTTTTGAGTGTGATTAGTTTATAAAAGTCCTCACTAAATATATGAAATTGATACTAAAAAAAGGTTTTATTTCAAGAAAATTGTTAAAAAAGGGTCTTTATTTTTTATTTTGATACTTCATCAGTAATTCACCCATTTTAGCATGAATTAAATTCATGGCTTTTAAAGGTCTAATCATCACTTTAAAACTCGTTATTTTGCCTTCTTCATTCCAAGAAATCATATCGATTCCGTTTACGAGAATTCCGTCAATTTCAACTTCAAATTCTGACAACGTTTCTGAATCGTTTACAACTTCTCTCACATACTTAAAAGTATCATTAAAGAATACTGCAAAAGCTGCTGACAAATACATAAACGTTACTTGTTTTCCTTTTTGTGGCGTATGCACAACAGGCGAATGAAAAACAACATCATCATCTAAAATCTCTAATAACTTTGTTGTATCTTGATTAAAAATGACTTCGTGCCAAGTTGCTAGATTTGTGTTCATTTACGATTGTTTTAAACCTAAAGATAAACCTTTTTCAATCATAAATTGATACGAAGCTTCATGTTCATTTGGAATTTTTCCGTCTAAAATAGCTTCTTTAATCGCTTCTTTAATTTGACCGATTTCTCTACAAGGTTTTAAATTAAAAGCTTCCATAATTTCTTCGCCAGTTACAGGAGGCTGAAAATTACGCACTTGATCTCGTTCTTCAACTTCTTTGATTTTGATTCTAACCAACTCAAAATTTTGATGATACCGTTTAAATTTCTTCGGATTTTTAGTGGTAATATCCGCTTCGCACAACGTCATTAAAGAGTTGATATCTTCACCAGCATCAAACACCAAACGTCTAATAGCTGAATCTGTAACTTCGCTAGCTAAAACAATTGGACGAGAACTTAATAACACCATTTTCTGAACAAATTTCATTTTATTATTCAGCGGCATTTTTAATCTTTTAAATAATTTATACACCATTTTAGAGCCCACAAATTCATGCGCATGAAACGTCCAGCCTACTTTTTTACTAAACTTTTTTGTAGGTGCTTTTCCAATATCATGCAATAATGCAGCCCAACGCAACCAAACATCATCGGTGTTTTCTGCAATATTATCTACCACTTCTAAAGTATGATAAAAATTATCTTTATGTTTTTGACCTTCCACTTCTTCAACTCCTTTTAAGGCAATTAATTCTGGAAGAATTTGTGATAATAATCCTGTTTCTTCCAAAATTAAAAAACCGATGGAAGGTTTTACTGACAGCATTATTTTATTTAATTCATCAACAATTCTTTCTCTTGTAATTATCTTCAGTCGATTTGCATTTTTACTGATGGATGAAAGTGATTCGCTGACAATTTCAAAATTTAATTGTGATGCAAAACGAATAGCACGCATCATTCGTAAAGGATCATCAGAATAGGTAATATCTGGATCTAAAGGCGTTTTGATGGTCTTATTTTCTAAATCTTCAATCCCATTAAAAGGATCTAATAATTCGCCAAAATTTTCTTCATTTAAACTTAATGCCAATGCATTTATAGTAAAATCTCTTCTATCTTGATCATCTTGCAAAGTACCCACAGAAACTTCTGGATTTCTGCTATCTTCAGAATACGATTCTTTTCTAGCGCCAACAAACTCAATTTCCACATCTTTATAACGCAACATTGCAGTACCGTATGTTTTAAAAACTTGTACTTTGGGTTTATTTGGTAATAATTTGGCAACTTTTTCTGCTAATTCAATTCCGCTTCCAATAGCAACCACATCGATATCTTTTGCAGTTCCTCTTTTCAAAAAATAATCGCGTACAAAACCACCAATTACATAACTTTCTATATTTATTTCTTTTGATGCTTTAGATATTACACTAAAAATTTCTGATGAAATTGCTTCTGTATACTTCATATTATTATTGGTCACTAATTCATTTCTAATTACATCAAACACCTTTTATTAAATGTAAAAAAGGTCTTCAAATTTTGAATAATTATAAACTTAAAAATTCTATGCTTTTATATTTTCTTATTTTTAAGAAAAACACAAATTTATTGTTTTCTCTACTTTTAATCATCAATTGATAAAAGAAAATTGCAATAACATTTGTATTTTTGTTTTAACCTCAAAAATAGATTTTAAATGATTATAGTGAAAATAACTGGCGGACTTGGCAATCAAATGTTTCAATATGCATATGCAAAAAGCTTACAACAAAGAGGTTACAAAGTAATCATTAATATAGCTAAATCTAAAAAATACAAATTGCACGGAGGTTATCATTTAAATAAATTTAAAATAGATTTAAAAACGACCACTAAAGTATCTAATATTCAATCTGAATTAGGGTTAAGACAGTTTTTAAAAGAAAAAAGCTTACTATTTAATGAAGCGAATCTAAAAATTCCTAGAAACAGATATGTAAAAGGATATTTTCAAACAGAAAAATATTTTAAAGATATTAGAGCTATCTTATTAGACCAATTTGTGCTTAAAGAGAAACTTTCAGATTCAACAATAGCTTTTTCAGAAGAAATAAATTCTAAAGAAAACTCGTGTTCTTTGCATGTTAAAAGAGGAGATTTTATTTTAGACAGAAAAACAAATAGTATTCATGGCACTTGCGGTTTGCTTTACTATTCTGAAGCAATAAAATTGATCAATGAAAAACATAAAAATACCCATTTTTTCGTTTTTTCTGATGATTTAAATTGGGCAAAACAAAATATTAAACCAGAAAACGCAACCTATATAGATCACAAAGTAATACCACATGAAGACCAGTATTTAATGAGTTTGTGCAAACATAACATTACTGCAAATAGTAGTTTTTCATGGTGGGGAGCGTGGTTAAATACCAATGAACATAAAACGGTAATTGCACCAAAAAACTGGTATGTACATCAAGAAAATGAAGTTGTTTGTGAAAGTTGGATAAAACTGTAAAACCCATTATCAATTTTGATTAAAAATAGTTTAAAAAAGATACCATACTTTTTTTTCACTTTTAGTTGAAGCACATTTTATATGAATCTGATTGATTTTCTGACCTCATTTTTTGTTTTTAATTGTGTAATCAAAACAACTCAAAAATGTACCTTTGCATTTTTATATAGAATATTATGCTTAAAAAAATTCCGAATTATTTAAAATTCATCTTTACAAATATTTTCTCTTTATTTATTTTTAGTGTTTTATTTAGAATCATCTTTTATGTATTATTTGTAAAACTGGAAGATATTACTACTCAAGAAATCCAAAAAGCACTTTTTTTAGGGATTCGTTTCGATTTAAAATTAGCTATTATTGCTTTTTTTCCGCTAGCGATTGTTGTTTTAATTACAAATTATCGCTTTTTTGAACGTCTTGTTTACAAAAAAATAACGACTATTTATCTATCGCTCGCGTATGTTATTTTAGCACTTTTTTACATCATTGATTTAGGATATTACGAATACCTAACCATACGTTTAGACGCTTCTTCATTACGATTTTTAAGTAATTTTAAAATATCTGCTCAGGTATTAGTAGAAAGTTATCCTGTTTATAAAGGTGTTTTAGCGTTGGCTTTTTTAAGTTTTATCAGCTATAAATATGGCGGATTTATGTACAAAGCATTTTCTAATAGTAAAGAAAAAGCAACTAAAAAATTAAAAGCAGTTTACATTATTTCTACCATACTTCTCTTATCTTATGGTATTTACAACAGTATTAGCTATTATCCTTTACGATGGAGCGAAGCTTTTTTCTCTAAAAACAACACTGTAAATCAGTTTGCTTTAAATCCTGTTTTATATTTTTTTGACAGTTTTAAGTTTAGAAGTGAAGGGGTTGATATCGAAAAATTTAAAGCCTACTATCCCGTAATTGCAAAACATTTAAACTTACCAAAAGACACTATTAATTTTGCCAAAAAAGTAACTTTTAAAGAGCATTATTCAGAAAAGCCAAATGTTGTTTATGTGATGCTAGAATCTACCGGAACTGCGCCAATGAGTTACTACGGAAACCCGTTGAATAGCACACCAAAAATGGATTCAATTATTAGAAATAGTTTAAGTTTTTCTAAATTCTATGTGCACAAACCCGGAACAGCTGGTAGCGTTTTTGCAAGTATTACTGGTTTGCCAGATATTGAGGATGTAGCTACAGCTTCTAGAAACCCTATGATTATCGATCAACGTATTATTTTTGATCAATATAAAGATTATGAAAAATTATATTTAATTGGCGGATCTGCAAATTGGGCAAATATTAGAGGCGTGTTTCAATCGAATATAAAAGACTTGATTATCTATGAAGAAGGAGGTTTTGAAGAAGAAAACAGAGCCGATGTTTGGGGAATTGATGATTACGACCTATTCAAAGAATCAGATAAAAAACTAAAACAATTACATCAAAAAGGAAAACCTTTTGTGGCGTACATCCAAACTGCCACAAATCACATGCCTTTTACAGTGCCTGATAAAAAAGAAAGCTATACGCCTCTTTCTGAAAAAGAAATGGATGAAAAAACACTTTTAAAAGGTGGCTTTAGATCTTTAGGACAATTAAACGCAATCCGTTATTTAGATTTTAATGTTGCTCGTTTTTTAGAAAGAGCCAAAGAATCTGGGTATTATGACAATACTATTTTTGTGTTTTTTGGCGATCATAGAGGAGGAATGAAAAAGCTAGATTTCTTAAACAATAATGAAGACGATTTAGGAATTCAAGTACATCATGTTCCGTTTTTCATTAATGCTCCAAAATATATAAAATCACAAGTAGTAGATAAATACGCAAAACTGATAGATATTTTTCCGACTGCAACAAGTTTAGCAAAAATAGATTACACTAATTACACATTAGGACGAGATTTACTAGATAGCACAGCTATAAATACAGCCGCATTTGTATATATTCAAAGTAAAGGAGAAAAAGCAGTAGGTGTAATACAAGACGGTTACTATTACGAAAAAACAAATATATCTAAAAAAGCAAGTCTATTTAGTTTAGAAAAAAATGCCATTAAAGATATTCAATTTGAAAAACCAGCTATTACTAAAAAAATGGATAGCCTTTTATCTGCTTATTATCACACCACAAAATATTTATATTTTAATAATAAAAAAGTGTCTAAACCTGTGGTTGATTTAAAATAGTGAATGTTTTTGTAATTGACTTTTAATGATGAATTAATCGTATTTATTTTGAAGCCAATTTTTTATGTATTTCAACTTTTCATCAGGACATTGATCTAAACTCTGCATACAAAGAAATAGTTTATTTTGATCTTTATTTGCTTGTTTCAATTTACTTTTAAGCCACCAAAAAGGTTTTTTATAGTTTTGAAAATAAACTAATTGAAAATCATTTTTTAGAACATAAGTATTGTTTAGAATTTCTAAATGATTTGATAAAGATTGATTAGTATATTGTTCTGGATGTCTAAAACGATGTTTAACATTTAGTTCTAAAATCTCTGGATATTCCTTATAATAGTTATCATACGTAGAAACCCTTAAAGGTGCAATTGTATGATCTAAACGTACATACTTTTTAAATCCTAAAATTTTAGCAATATTTTGTTGTCCTTTTTTAAAACCCCAAACATTTTCCTTAGTGTTCTTTCCTAAAATTTTATAAATATTTTTTTGCAGTTTTTTATACCAAATGTCTTCATAAAATTTTGTCCAAAAACCTCTAATTATTGGTTTTCCATCAATAAAAAAATCAGAAACTTTCGATTCTCTAAGAAAAAAGAAATCATCATTTAAATATAAAAAATGCTCTGAAATATTTGGTATTTTATATAATAACGACTCTATTGGAAAACAATTAAAAGTTGGTAAATACTGTTGAAATCCTTCAAAAATAGCTTTATGATCTATAATAAAAACTGTTGGATACTCTTTTTTCGCCTTCTCTTTATCCTTTAAAAAATCTGGAGTTTGATTATCGGTAACAATATAAATATTTCTTACAAATTTGGCGTATTTTAATATGGATTTGACAGAATACTCAATTTCATTAACTTGATCAAAACGCATTCTAACGGCCTTACTATTTATTGAACTTTTATTTTCAATATAGTTTTCCATTTTTTGTCGATGCTTCGGATCATTGCCATCAACCCAAGCAATAACTGCATCAACAATTAAACTTTCATTATTTTGCATTTAATTAATTTTCCTATTTAACAACCACAATTTTATATACCTCACATAGACACCATAAGCCTGCGTTTTAGCAAAAATATATCCTGGAAATCCGTCTAAAAAACCTAATCTAACAAAATAATGGATTACAAATCTTGCAGGCGGTTTTATTAAAATATGAAATAAATTTACTTTTTTTCCTTTATCAAAATACTGTTTACCCCTTAAAGCTCCATAATGGTTCATTTTAGACATATAATGATCGTAACTTTTATAAGAATAATGTTCAATTTTATTCTTAAAAAAACCTAATGTTCCATTAGTTACAATTTTTTCATGCACTACTCCCGAATATTTACAATGCTCTTTTAAAAATAAACGAACTACCTTATCTCTTTGACAACCACCATAATTAATATTTCTACCTGCAAAATAAAAAGATCTTCTTACATTAAAACCAACAAAGTCTTTTGGGTCTTTTACAGCTTCTAAAATTTCTTTTTCAACCTCAGGAGTTACACGTTCATCTGCATCTAAAATAT
>JANQTQ010000252.1 GCA_030731625.1 Polaribacter sp.
TCCAGATTATTTAGCTATTTCCTATGGAGGATATCGAGAGAAATCAAGAGAAGATAATCAACCTACAATTCCGCAATTAAAAGAGGATTTAAAGTTGATGCATGCAATGGGAATTAGAATTTTAAGAACCTATAATGTGCAACCAGAATTACCTCATGCTGCAAATATTTTAGAATCAATTCATCAATTAAAACAAGAAGATCATAATTTTGAAATGTATGTGATGTTAGGTGCTTGGATAGATTGTTTAAATGCTTGGACAAATAAAACTCCAAATCACGAAATAGAAAGCGCACAAAATGAAGGAGAAATAGCTAGAGCGGCAGCATTGGCAAATAAATATCCAGATATTGTAAAAGTTATTGCAGTTGGTAATGAAGCCATGGTTCAATGGGCTACAAGTTATTTTGTAAGACCAAACGTAATTTTAAAATATGTAAATCACCTTCAAAATTTAAAGAAAGAAGGTAAGCTTTCTAAAGATTTGTGGATTACTTGTTCAGACGATTTTGCTTCTTGGGGCGGTGGAGATTTAAGTTACAGAACTAAAGATTTAGAAGATTTAATAAAAGCAGTAGACTATGTTTCTATGCACACCTATCCTTACCACAATTCTCATTACAGTCCAGACTTTTGGAAAGTACCAAAATATGAGTTAAAGTTGTCAAAAAAAGACAAAGTAAATTCTGCCATGAATAGAGCTTTAAACTTTGCTAAAAACCAATATTATAATGTTTCAGAGTATGTAAAAAGCATTGATTCTACTAAAACGATACATATTGGCGAAACAGGTTGGGCAACTATTTCAGATGGACATTATGGTAAAGATGGTTCTAGAGCAACAGACGAATATAAGCAAGGTTTGTATTATAATCTATTAAGAGAATGGACAAAAAAGGAAGGTATTTCTTGTTTTTATTTTGAAGCTTTTGATGAACAATGGAAAGATGCAAAAAACCCTCAAGGTTCAGAAAATCATTTTGGATTATTTACTTTAAAAGGCGAAGCTAAATTTCCACTTTGGAGCCTTGTAGATCAAGGAGTTTTTGAAGGTTTACAAAGAGGAGGCAACCCGATCATTAAAACTTTTAACGGGAATCAAGCTGAGTTGATGAAATCCGTTTTAATACCAAACACAGAATATCAAAGATAATTACCTATGAAAAATACAAAATTATTTAGCTTCTTAATTATTTCAATAGTCGTTGTTAGTTGTAAATCTATGGTCGAAAATGCATATAAAACTAAAAGTAAAAAATTAGCTGTAGACGTTTATGAAACTTCTGCAAGCGGACATAATTTAACCAAATTAGATAATTTTTCTTCGGATGAAAACCAAGAAAATGTAATTCAAGTTACTTTATTGCCATCAGAAAAACGTCAAACAATTACAGGTTTTGGAGGTTCATTTACAGAATCTTCTGCATCCTTATTAAATCGTTTAAGCAAAAAAAATAGAGATAGTATTATTGAAGCTTATTTTGGAGAAAGTGGCGCAAAATATTCATTAACAAGAACGCACATGAATTCTTGCGATTTTTCTTTAAGTCAATATTCGTATGCGCCTGTAGAAGATGATAAAGAGTTAAAACATTTTTCTATTCAAGAAGATAAAGATGATATCATTCCAATGATACAAGATGCAATGAAAGTATCTAAAGATGGCTTTAAAATCTTGTCTTCACCTTGGACAGCCTCTCCTTGGATGAAAGATAATAAAAAATGGGTTGGAGGGAAATTGTTGCCAGCATATTATGATACTTGGGCGTTATTTTTCTCAAAATATATTGATGCTTACAAAGCAGAAGGAATAGATATTTGGGGATTTACAGTAGAAAATGAACCGTTAGGAAATGGTAATAATTGGGAAAGTATGCATTTTTCTCCTGATGAAATGACCAATTTTGTTCAAAATCATTTAGGTCCAAAACTAGAAGCAGATGGACATAAAGCGAAGATTTTAGGATATGATCAAAATAGAGAACTCTTAAATGAGTGGGTAGATTCGCAATATAAAAATGAGGAAACTTCTAAATATTTTGACGGAACAGCAATCCACTGGTACGCAAGTACGTATGATTATTTTGCTAAAGAATTACAATATGCACACAATAAAGCGCCAAATAAATATTTAATTCAGTCAGAAGCTTGTGTAGATTCAGAAATTCCAAAATGGAAAGATGATGCTTGGTATTGGAAA
>JANQTQ010000253.1 GCA_030731625.1 Polaribacter sp.
TATTATTAATTGTGCGAGAGATTTTAAAATTTCTTTTATGACTAGGTTTTTATTGGTAATCACAATTTTTTATTTTTTCAAAAATAAAAAAACCGAAACAATTTGTTTCGGTTTTTTAGATATTCTTTTTAGAATCTTATAGATTAGGAATTACCAATTCTTGACCTGGATGAATTACATCTGGATTTTTTAAGATATTTGTATTTGCATTAAAAATTACAGTGTATTTACCCGCACTTCCATAATATTGTTTTACTATTTTTCCTAAAGTTTCTCCACTTTTTACAGTATGTTTAGCAAAAATAGAAGTATCAGCAAATTTAATATCAGCTATAATATCTGTAGGATTATCGCCACCAACTTTTTTTATTTCATCCCAAAGAAGATTTTTTTCATAAGGAGTATTCGCAGTTCCGGTAATCACTAATTTTCCGTTTTCTTCTTTTACATCACCATTTTTGGATGTTTAATTCTTGTCCTAAGTCTAATACACTTTGATATTTTGCTTTCATCTATCTCTATTTATGTTAATATTTGTGTTGTGTTATCTAACGGTTTTAGTATCATCAATATAATAACCTTGTTGGGTTAAATCTCCATCTACTTCTCCTGCTAATTTTTCTTTTCTTCTTTCTAAATATATTTCTTCGTAATCTTGCGTGTAATGGGCAGAAGTAACCACGTTTAAATCGAATTTAATAGTTGTAAATGTTTCTTTTACGGTATTTGCTTTAATAGTTACATAGAATTCTACATAACCAATATTTTTGGCACTATCATAATCTAGTGTTATAAAACCAAAATCATCTTTACCAATTGAATTCGTAGGATAATCTATAGTGATACAACCGCAAGAAGCTTGCACATCATAAATAATTAAAGGTGCATCACCTCTATTAAAAATCTTGTAAGCTGCAGTAATTTCTGATCCACGTAAAATTGGGTAGTAGTGACGCTCTGGATCTTCAATTTCCATTTTGGTTCTTTCAACCGTATCAATACTCGGTTTTCTTAAATCACAAGAAACAGAAATGAAAGCGATTAATAAAATAAAATATATATTTTTCATCAGGTTGATTTTAATTCTTAATTAAAGATAATTTCATCACAAGCTAAAGCATTTTTTCCTTCAGTATTACTTTTAGTGATTTTAAGTATAAAAGTATTGGGTAATTTCTCATCATCAAATTGAGTAGGCAAATCTAAAGTGAGTTCTCTTGTTCCTAAATCTGTATCGTCAAAAGTTACTTTTAATTTTTTTACTACTTTATAATTGGTGTCTAAAATTTCGATAACGCTAGGATAGTAAATTGCGTGTTTTGTGTCTTGTAAAAACGAGAGCGTTATTTTTTTTGATCCTTTAATTTGTTCTTTATCAATCTTTAAAGATAAACCATCAACAGAACAAATAAGCCAATTGGTATTGTAATCTTTTAGACCAAATGCGGCATCGTTTAACATGCTTATATCTGTATAATCTTCATCTAATTCTGATAAAACTTTAAAAGGTTTTTTATAAAAATAATTTTTCCTTTTATGAGATCTAAAAATCGTTTGTTTCCAACTTTTTACATAATCTTCTATGGTATAATTTATTTCATTATACGTTTTTAGATTTGAAGATTTACTAAAAGCAGTTAATCGATCTAATAAAAGTGCTGCTTCGTTTTTAACGATAATTTCTTGATTGTTATTAAGCGTAGCATAACCATAAGTACCGATACCATTGTCTCTCATTATTTCTAATTTTAGAAAGGTTAGGGCAGTACCAATTTTTAAAAATTCTTTATCGTATTTGTTTTTTTCTGTATTGGAATCAAATTCTTCATAAAAACTAAAAAAAACTTTAGGGTCTAAATATTTTTCTATAGATTGATGAATACCGCTATAAATACTTAATTCTTTTTTACTTATAATAAATGAATTGTCTACAAATGTGTAATAGTTAGCTAAAGCGCCAGCTAGTTTATTAGGAAATTTTTCATTAAAATAAGCGTTAATTTCAGCATCAATATCTGTACTAGTATTCCATAAAAGTTTGCTAAATAGCGTTGCTTTTAAATCCTGAAAAATGCTGTAATTATATTCGCTTCCATGTAAGAAAACACCATTTACACCAAGTCTTTTATACAACTTTAAGTTTTGTTGTGTTACTCTTATTGATGGATACAAATCAAAGTAATTGTCAAAATTTACGGTATAATCCCAGATGTACACATTGTTTACGTAATTACGCCATTTTTTAATATCGTTTTCAAAGGTTTTAGAATATTTACTGTATTCTATAGGAATTCCTTTTTGAATATCAATAGTACTATAAAAGATACCCACATTAGGTTCTGCTTTAAAATTAGGAATTTCTTTAACAGTTACATAAGCAGCTGTAAAAAAAGATAAATTTTGATAATTTTTAGCTAGTTTGTTTAAAAAAGTAAATATTGCTGGTGATGCATCTTTTGTACTATTACCAGCGGCTTTACATGTATTACAGGTACAAACAATATCATTGTCATTTGGTAGAATCATGTATTTGTTTAGCGCATGATCACTATCGTAAATGGTTTGTACATTTTCATTTACTAGAGAAAATAACGCATCACTTGTAAAACAAAATTGATCTTTTACTCTTTCACTACCTACTTGCGCATAGGCTGTTTCTGGTAATTCGTAGTTTTTTAAAATTTTAGATAAATTATGTCCCCAAATTCCCCATTCTAATTCTAGGTAATTTGTTTTATTCCATTCTCTAAAATTAGGCTCAAAATTTGAAGAAAAATAAGGTTCTCTATATTCAAAATCTGGTGAAGAACAATAATTAAATTCAATAGGTATTTCTATATCATCAACGATAGTATCTTCGTTGTTATTTTTAACTTTATCAATAAATTTTAATGGTGTGTATTGCTTAAAAAAATCATTTACACCAAATACTAAATTTTTGGTATCGATAGCTTGAATTGTAATATTTTTTTCTTTTTTATAAATACAATAGTTTTCCTTTTGAGTTGGATTAACTCTTAAAACGATATAATTATAATTTTTATTAAAAGTATTACTTCTTTCAATATCTAACGTTTGATTTGTAATAAGTTTAAAATTAGCTACAAAAATTTTTGCCGCATTTTCTACTTGAGCATCCGCAGAAAGCGGAATATTTATTTTAGGCTGTATCTTAAGTTCTTTAGAATATAAGGATTCATTTTTTTGAGCACAAGAAGATAGGCCTAAAAAAATCATAACTGTATATAAATATTTTTTGAACATAAGGAAATTGAATTATTTATGTTTAGAATTTTGTTATAATTGATACAGACAAATTATATTGGTTTAGATAAGTTAAATCAATACTATCAGTTTTAGGACTTTTAAAATTAATCCATGAGCCATTTAATAATAGTAATGTTTTTGCTGAAATATTATGACCATAACCAGCACCTACAAGTACATTTGAAAAATCTAACAAAGCGGTCTCGCCTTCTGGTAAAGTGTCGTTAAAAGGTGCGCTACCAAAAGAAACAATAAAGCTTACATAGTCTTTTTGAGGGGTGATATTAATTCTTGTTTGCGTTGCAAAATTGAAATATGTATTGGCAGGATATGTATCGATAGTATCAACCCCTGTAACTGAATTCGTGGTAGTTGTTGAATAACCAGTGGAACCCATGAGCTGTATTTTTGCATTTAGCCATATATCTTCCCAGCTTTTAGAGCCGCCAAGATTTAAGGTAATAAAACTGGTGTTATTTTGTAAATATGAATAACGCAGTCCGGCTTGCGCTTCATAATCATTTTTTAATTCTTTATATGCATTACCATACAATATAAATTTAGGAAAAAATTTAGATCCTAACAAAACACCAACATCAGCATATAAAGTTGGGTTAATAACTCTTGCGTAGTTTACACCACCTTGAACACCTACACCCGATGTTCTAGCAGCATAATTTAAAGCTGCGCCAAAAGTGTTTTTATTGTCATATTTATGATTATAACTTAAACTTGCTAAAGAAGTACTAAAAGCCAAAGAATCTGAAGTAGCTTTTGTGAAAGTAGCAGCTAGTTTATTTTTAAGCAATTCTGCATTCAAAACATTTAAAGTTGAAATCCATTCATTTTTTTCAAAAGGATCTGTAACAACTCTAAATTTTTGATAATAATAAGCAGAATCATATTGTTTCATTAATTCAAATACAACTCCTTTTTTATATTTTAAGAACGTATCATTTGGATATTTTTCTATTTTTTCATTAATAACTTCTAAAGCTTCGTCGTTGGGCTTTACATCAATATATAAATTAATCATTCTTTGTAAAGAATAAATTTCGGCATGATTTAAAGAATCTGAAGCGTTATAATTTTCTAAGGCTTCATCAATTAAACCTTCTTCTTCTTGATTTTTACCTCTAAACCATAGAATTTCAGCTAAAGAATTTTTAATTGTTCTATCGTATTTATAAATTGTTTTTAATGAATCTAAAACAGCAACAGCCTCATCATATTGTTTGTTTTGACCAAGCAGGCTTGAAAGTTTTAATTTAAAGTTTTTGTTTTGAGGATAAAAACTTAAGGCACTTTTACTATAATTAATTCCTTTTTGATAATCTGGTATTGCAGAAGAAGCATTGACTGCCATGTCTAACAATCTTTTATTATTATTTTCTCTCGTTAAACCATCATCTATAATTGTTAATGCTTGGCTGTATCTTTGTTCTTTCATTAAAAAACCTGCATATTCTTCTACTTGGCTAACATAAACAGCAGGATATTTTAAACTAAGTGGATATTTTTGCTCTAGACTTCTAGTGATTTCTAATGCGTCATCAAACAATTCCATTTTTTGGTACAACGTAGATTTTCTTAATTGGTAATCTTGATTTTCTGGATCTAAACCAATTAACTTATCTATTTGATCTGTAGCTTCATCAAATCTTTCTAAAGCTAAAAGAATTCCGAATATTTGTTGTTCTGATTCTTCTTGAAAATCAGGAAAAGACGCCAATTCAACAAATGTAGGCAAGGCAACATCATATTGTTTGTTTTCTACTTGTTGTTTAGCTCTATCAAATAATATTTTGTTATTTGCATACGTAATATCTTGATCGTCAGGAAATTTCTCATGCAATACAACAACTTTCTTCTCATAATTTTCGTCAGTCTTTATAGGTTTATAAAGTTCCATTTCCTGAATTAATAATTTCTTATCATTCGGGTTGCTCTTAAGTGCTTTATTTAAAAAATATTGTGCATCTACATCATATCCTTTTCCTAAAGCATTTTTTATAACATAATCTTGAGATTCAGAGCTTCCACCCATTTCTGCTAGCTTTTTATGAGTTTCGTAAGGATCATTATACTCATTAAAACTTGCAGTTTCCTGCATTAAGTATTTTAAGTTTTTTGCATGAATATCAGGAAAAAGGTTTTTTTTGACTTCTGTATTTATGTATTTAATAGCTTCCGCATGTCTTCCTAATTCTTCTAATAAACCAAGTTTTTTTTCTATAAGCTCTCTGTCATCAGGTATTTCTTGAAGAGATCTGTTTGTAAACTGTAAGGCAGCTTCTGGGTTTCCTTTTAATAATTCGTTTCTAATAATTCCTAAATAGGCTTCTTTATTCTGTGGATTATTATCAATAACTATTTTATAGATGTCGTTGGCATCATCATATTTTTTTGCTTGAAGGGCTTTGTCACCATCACCAATCATAATATAATTATAAGAATTTTGTATTTCTGTATCTTCAGGATATATTTGATAGATTCTTTTTAAAGCTCTTTCAGCTTCTTCAAAATTCCCCATTTCCTTATAAATTGCAATTTTACGCAACCACCATCCTTTACTGTATGGTGTAATTTCTAAAAGTTCATTTACAAAACATATTGCATCAGAATATCTTTTGGTTGTTTGTTCTATAGTAACCAAATATTGAAGTACAGATATGTTTTTTCTGTTTTTAAGATATACTTGTTTTAACACATATCTAGCAGTGTCATATCTACCTAATTCTAAATTAGCTTTACCTAATACCGTTTTTAAATCTAAGTCAGTAGGAGATAATTGTAAACCTCTCCAACTCATTTTTGCAGCTTTTGTATAGTTTGATTCTGCAAGGTTTTTTTTAGCTTCCTCAAAATATAAATCGGAAGAATCATATACTTGAGCATATGTTTTTAATTGCGATAAAACAATCACAATAAAAATATATATATATTTATTTATTTTCATATTTAATTATTGAGGTAATTTTATGTTTTAAAAGTTTCTGAATTAGAATCTTGTTTATTCTTTTTTAGTCGATTAAAAATACTTGGTTTCTTTTCTTTTGGGATGTCATCTTTAGGTAATTCTGATGGTTCATTTGCATCAATAATAGTACCATTTTCATCTTTTTTCTTTTCATTTTCAAACCCTTGTCTTGTCATCGTTCCCCATGCAAGTTCTCGAGATGTAATGTAACTAAAATACCCTTTTAAAGAAAAGAACATAATCATTGGGTGATATAAGATCGGTTCAATAAAAGCGGTTAAAAATAAAGAAACTACCTCTCTAGTGGTGTTGTAATACTTAAAGGTCATTTGATCCCAAATAATTACAATGGATGAAATCATAATGGCAAAAGTATAAGAGTATAATAAGATTAAAGGTGCAAAACTCCAGTTTACATAACCATAAAATAATAAAAATATAGAGAAAAGAATTCCAAAAGCTTCAATAATAGGAGCTAAGAATTCAAAAATAAAAATGTATGGAAATGTAATTAATCCTAATCTTTTGTATGAAGGATTAAACAAAATTTTTCTGTGATCACTAAACATCTGGAACAATCCACTGGCCCATCGTGTTCGTTGTCTTCCTAAAATTTGAATATTTGGAGGTCCTTCTGTCCAACAACATGATAGTGGTATATATCCAATTTTATATTCCATCCTGTTGTTCATCATATGTGCGGCCATTCGGGTTAACATATCCATGTCTTCTGCGTGAGAATCTGCTCCGTAACCACCTGCTTTAATGGCAATTTCTTTATCAAACATACCTAATCCTCCAGATACATTTGGTACAGAATTTATTAACTCCCAACCCATTTTTCCTAAAAGGTACGATCTAATATATTCTAATTCTTGAAAACGAGGTATTAAGGCCTTAGGAGGTCTAACTCTTGTAATTACCCCTTCTTCAATTTCACAATTATTAGACATTCTTAAGGTTGCACCAACAGCAATAACCCTTACTTTAGAGTTTAAAATTGGCTTAATCATCTTCGTAAGTGTATTTCTTGCTAAAATGCAATCAACGTCTGTATTTAAATAATATGGAAAAATGGAAGCATTAAGTCCGGCATTAAACGCGTCTGCTTTTGTTCCTCCATTTTCTTTATCAATAACCGTTAAAATCTCATACTTAGGGTTTTCTGATTTAAAAGTTCTTTTATAAGGTTTTGATTTAATTTTTTCAACATAAGCAAACGGAGCCTCAACCAAATCAAATTCTTCGATTAAAAGATCTAAGGTTTTGTCTTTACTACCATCATTCACGATAATTACCTCAAAAAGGGGGTAATTTAATGTTAATAAAGATTTTACATTAATAATAATTGTTTTCTCTTCATTATATGCTGGTGCAATTACTGATATACCAGGAGCTAGATTAGAGTTTAATAATTCTTCATCATCAATATCTGTATTGTAACTTTTATATTTATTGATGGCAATAAATGAAAATACAGATAATATTAAGTAACTGAGAATAAGTGCAGTTGCATAGAAAAAAATAAAGTATTCATAAACTTTTACAAAAATATCAAACATTTATTTATATTTTATTAACGGTGTCTCAACGTGTTTTAGAATTAAAAGATCAAAGTCTTTTAAAGTGTTTTTTAAGTTCTGAAAAGCTATTTTACCCTCATAACTATAATTTAAAATTGCTTCTGCAATAATCTTTTTAGTATCTGTATTATTTGATTCACCAAAAATTTCTTGTAAAAAATTTAATGATTTACCAGTATTAAATTTTCTAATAGTTCTTACAATTGCTACTTGACAAACTTCTGGTTCTGTATAATATCGTTCAATAAGAGTTTCTTCTGTATCTTTAATATCTAATTCTCCCAAAGTTAAAATAGCTTCAGCCCTAATATTAGCATTGTCATCCTCTAGCTTTTCTAAAAGAATATCGTCAATACCTTTTTGTTTAAAAAAGCCTACCATTTTTATTAGAAAAATAACTAAAGAGTCATTTTTAGAATAGTTAATCCATTTCCCCAAACCTTCTAGATTACCTCTAACACTTTGCAGTTTTAGGTATTGCATTAATTCTATTTCATCCCATTTTGTTAAACTTCCTTCGAAATCATCAAAAAAACGATAAGGATCATTCGTACTTAGAGCAAGATACGAGTTTCTAGCTTCACTTCTAATTCTCTTGTTTTTGCTATATGCATATTGCAGCACTTTAGAATCAAATCTGTTTAAGTTTAATACAAATGCTTCTTGAAAAGCATCCATTTTTTGACTATTAGATCTAGAGTCAAATTTTTCTTCTAAATGTCTAACAATATCTAACGCACTAATAATTAGTGTATATTTTTTTGATTCCTTATCATCATTTTTAAATTGCACAAGAACATCTACACCAATGTCTAAAGATTCTTTATTCACTGTGCCAACAATATCTTCGAAGCTATCAAAGATTTCTTGTTCGGAGAATTTTTTGTCTGTAAACAAAATTTCTTCGAACAAGATCTTTATATCTGGAACACTGTTTTTTAGTTTTTTTTGTAATTTATTGTGTCTTTTTCTTATAGTATATATAGTTATTACTAAAGCCAAAGTTGCAATTATAAAAAACATTGTTAAAAAAACAGTTATTTGTATAATTAAAGGAAATGTTTTTATCTTGAAGATAAAACTAAGAAACCACTCAACGAATTTCATTTATAAATTTTTGTTATATGTATTAAATCGCTTGCGTTGGGGATATCTATTGTAATTCTGAAGCAAAAATATGAAAAAATTGGGTTTAAAATTATTAATTAGATGAATTGTCGTTAATTATAGATGAATTACTTCATCATATGCATCTGCCACAGCTTCCATTACGGCTTCACTCATAGTTGGGTGAGGATGTATAGTTTTTAAAACTTCATGTCCAGTAGTTTCTAATTTACGACCTAAAACTGCTTCAGCAATCATGTCTGTAACTCCAGCGCCAATCATATGGCAACCTAACCATTCGCCATATTTTGCATCAAAAATTACTTTTACAAAACCTTCTGTAGTTCCTGCTGCAGTTGCTTTTCCAGATGCAGAGAACGGGAATTTACCAACTTTTATTTCGTAACCAGCTTCTAAAGCTTTGGCTTCAGTTAATCCAACAGAAGCTATTTCTGGAGTTGCATATGTACAACCAGGAACATTACCATAATCTATAGGTTCTGTATGTAAACCAGCTAATTTTTCAACACAAGTAATTCCTTCTGCAGAAGCAACGTGTGCTAAAGCTTGTCCAGGTACTACATCTCCAATTGCATAATAACCAGGAATATTTGTTTGATAATATGCGTTTACTAAAATTTTATCTCTATCAACAATAATTCCAACATCTTCTAAACCAATGTTTTCTATGTTTGATTTAATACCTACGGCAGATAACAATATATCTGCTTTTAAAGTTTCTTCGCCTTTTGCTGTTTTTACGGTAGCAACAACTCCGTCTCCAGAAGTATCTACAGATTCAACAGATGAGTTTGTCATTACTTTTATTCCTGCTTTTTTTATTGATTTTTCAAATTGTTTTGAAATATCAATATCTTCTACAGGTACTATATTTGGCATAAACTCTACAATAGTAACATCTGTGCCCATTGAATTATAAAAATGAGCAAATTCAACACCAATAGCTCCAGAGCCAACAACAATCATAGATTTTGGTTGACTTGGCAACGTCATTGCTTGTCTATAGCCAATTACTTTTTTACCATCTTGAGGTAAGTTTGGTAGCTCTCTAGAACGCGCACCAGTTGCAATAATAATGTTATCAGCAGAATATTCTGTAACAGTACCATCAGTAGCAGTAACATCTACTTTTTTACCAGTTTTAATTTTACCAAAACCATTAATGATATCTATTTTATTTTTCTTCATTAAAAAAGCAACACCTTTGCTCATTCCTTCAGCAACACCACGGCTTCTTTTTATTACGGCATCAAAATCTTTATCTATAGCTTCTGCTTTTAAACCATATTGATCTACATGTTTTAAATAGTCATAGACCTGCGCAGATTTTAACAAAGCTTTAGTTGGTATACATCCCCAATTTAGGCAAATTCCACCTAAAGATTCTTTTTCAACGATTGCAACTTTAAAGCCTAATTGTGATGCTCTAATTCCAGTTACATATCCTCCAG
>JANQTQ010000254.1 GCA_030731625.1 Polaribacter sp.
CAAAAAAACACCCTCTTTTACTGAATCAAACAGTCAAGAAAAAAGGGTGTTTTTAAGTATATGATAATTAACGATTGCAATACTACCTCCTACTTTTTTTAGAAGTGCTTCTGCTCACCTTTTTCTTTCTTCTGTTAAAAGGCACAGCGTCATCAAAAGTATTTTTAGCATCTTGCGCATTTTTATTCTTTTTCCAAGAATTATTTTCTGGCAATAAAACGTTTAACAAATCTTGTCTACCAACTTTATTTAAAGTGTTTCTAATCCAATCTTTATTTTCTTTTTTGTACCAAAAGAAAAATTTATGTTGATCTTCACGCTCCTTTTTGGTCTTTGGAGTTTTGGTTGGTTTTAAAGTATAAGGATGATAACCAGAATAATAAATTACCGTAGCAACAGTCATTGGCGTTGGTGTAAAACCCTGAACTTGTTCTAATTGAAAGCCCATATCTTTGGTTTCTGCAGCCAAATTTGCCATATCTTCTACTTCACTTGCTGGATGACTAGAAATAAAATAGGGTATTAATTGTAGATTTAATTTTTTCTTGATATTAATTCTGTCAAAACGTTCTTTAAACAAATGAAAATATTTAAAAGACGGTTTACGCATCAATTTTAAAACAGGATCAGAAGTATGTTCTGGCGCAACTTTTAATCGACCAGAAATATGTTTGGTCATTACCTCTTCTGTGTATGCATCTAATTCTTTAGCATCTGCATTTTTATTAAATTCAGGCACCAACATATCATGACGAATTCCACTACCAATAAACGATTTTTTTATCTTCGGATGCTTATCAACCGCTTGATATAATTCTGTTAAAGGTTTGTGAGACGTATCTAAATTAGAACAAATTACAGGCGAAATACAACTTGGCGCTATACATTTGTCGCAAATAGATTGTACTTTTCCTTTCATCTGATACATATTTGCAGATGGCCCACCAATATCAGATAAATAGCCTTTAAAGTCGGGCATATTTGCCACTTTATCAACTTCTCTTAACACAGATTCCTGACTTCTACTCGCAATAAATTTTCCTTGATGCGCAGAAATCGTACAGAAACTACAACCACCAAAACATCCTCTATGAATATTTATAGAAAATTTAATCATTTCAAACGCAGGAATCGGTCCGCGTTTATCATATTTTGGATGCGGCAAACGCGTATAAGGCAAATCGAAAGAAGCATCAATTTCGGCTTCTGTCATGGTTGGATAAGGCGGATTAATCACCAACGTTTTTCCTTCAACTTCTTGTAAAATTCTACGTGCTTTTAGTTTATTAGACTCTTGCTCAATCACTTTAAAATTAGACGCAAAAGTTTTTTTATCAGCCAAACAAGCTTTATGAGAATTAATCGTTACATCTTCCCAATCATTTACAACAGGTAAATTTTCTTGTTTTAGATTGATTAAAACAGCTGTTTGTTTAATGTTTTTTAAACTAGAAAACGGCACTCCTTTTTGCAATAATGTTACTATTTCTCGCAAAGGCTGCTCGCCCATTCCGTACACTAACATATCTGCTTTAGAAGTTTCTAAAATAGTTGGCAACAATTTATCAGACCAATAATCATAATGAGTTACCCGTCTTAAAGAAGCTTCAATACCACCAATTAAAACAGGAATATCTGGAAATTTTTCTTTTAATATTTTAGAATATACAGAAGTAGCATAATCTGGTCTAAACCCTTTATCGCCATTTGGCGAATATGCATCTTTATCTCGGCGCTTTTTACTTGCTGTATAATTGCTAACCATGGGGTCCATACAACCACCGGTAACTGCAAAAAACAAACGAGGTTTGCCTAATTTTTCAAAATCTTGCAAATTATCATTCACACTTGGTTGAGGAACAATGGCTACTTTTAGACCATAACTTTCTAAAATTCTACCAATTACTGCAGGTCCAAATGACGGATGATCTACATAAGCGTCTCCGCTAAATAAAATAACGTCCAATTCTTCCCAACCACGAATTTTAACTTCTTTGTTTGTTGTTGGTAACCAGTCTGTTAATTGATGTTTTTTTGTGCCTTCCATATTTTGCAAAAATACAAGAATTTTAATTGAAAAAAACAATATTTAACAAATGTAATTATTTGAAATATTTGAAGCTATTTCCAGCTTTCCACTATATCTTTTTTTCGTACCTCAAAAAAGGATGCCGTTTCAATCTGGGGTAGACTTGTTTATAAAGTTATAGAAAACCTACTTACTTTATTACAATTTACTAAAAACAAATCCTTAAATGTTAACGACAACCATTGATAAAATTAATCTTCGTCATCAAAACCGTTATTAAAATCATCATTAATATCAAAATCGTCAAAGTCATTTCCAGGCGGATCATAATCTTCGTCATCAAAAGGATCATCATAAGGCAACTCATCATCAATATCAAAATCGTCATAATTAATTCCTGGCGGATTAAAAAGTCCCCATCTATCAATTACATAATTCGATTCATCAAAAGTTTGTACCCATTCTGCAAATAAAATTCTAAATGCGTCAATTTCATTTCTAATTAAGTCTAAATAATCATGCTCTTTAAATCCACACATTTTTAAACCAGATATACTTGATAAAATAGAATGCGCTTCGCTTCTTATAATAGCTGCATTTTGCATCTTAATATCATATAACATGTCTTCTTTATATGCACCTGCTATTTTGCCAGGAATCATCAAAGCACTTTTATTAAGAGAATTTTTGAAATCATTTAAAATAATATTTTCGAGGTCTTTTTTATCGCCTTTTTCTTCCACTAGCGCTGACACTTTTAAAACCAAGTTATAAATTTCTTCTGCTTTAAGAAATAACGGAATTTGCCTTAATTCATTATTCATAACATTACTTTATTAAAAATTAAATATTTGTATTTTACTTTCATAGCGTGTTATGCTTTATGTCAATTTAGCTTTCTTGATATCGAGATTCTTTAAGGGTTTAAAAAAAATCATTAGCAAATAGCCCTTTTTTATTCAACAATTAAATGCGGTATACTTTCTACATTCCAATCAATAACCAAACCACCAGCTAAAGATTTTGCAACTTCTTTTCCGTATAAATATTCGCATAGATACAATGCTGCTTCAAACGATTTTGCACCTCCAGCAGAAGTTATATATTTTCCATCATGCACAAATAAAACATCTTTTCTAACATCCAAATTCGGGAACATTTTTCTCATCTTATCAATATCCGAAGGGAACGTTGTAGAAACTTTACTGTTTAGCAAACCTGCTTTAGCCAACACAAAAGCGCCATCGCAATGCGAAGTAATGTACATTGCTTCTTTATCAATTTTTTGAACAAAATGAATCATTTTTGTATCTTCTAAATCAGTGTCTAAATGATGTTCTGCAGATGGAATTACCAAAATATCAATTTTTGGCAAAGCATCTTTTAGGTAATTATAATCTGGCAAAATTCTAATTCCTTCAAAAGTTGTAATTGGTTTATCGGTATTTGCAACTGTAAAAACATTCATCGCTTTTATATTTTCTCTAAAAATGGTGTGCTGAAAAATATCAAAAGGCGCCGTTAATTCTGTATTAAAAGTGCCATCCATAATTAAAAAAGCTACATTGTATCTATCGTTATTTAATTTTGGAAAAGTTTTTTCTTGAGCTATTTTTTTATTCTCATCGTTAGTTTTACAACTAAATACAGCAATTATAAAAGCCAGAAAGAATATTTTTTTCATTGTCATAGATTTAATCAACAATAAAAATATTTAAAATTTCATTAAATATCAACATTTTAACTAATAGTTTAGGATATAATTCATTAATAATAAAAAATTTACATTTGGTAAACCAATTTGGATAACCAATATAAACTCAATTTTTATGAAAAAAAACTATTTTAAATTCGAGGTGCTAAAAACGATTAGTTCTTTGATCATCTTACTTTTGTCTTTAAATACTTTTGGACAAACTTATACATCAGCAACAACTTTAAAAGCTGCAGTTACAGCTTCTACAACTGGTGGAACTTTTATTTTAAAAAACGGAACGTATAATAACTTTTCGATCTCTTTTGAGAAAGTTGCAACTTCCGAAAATCCGATAATAGTAAAAGCAGAAACTGTTGGTGGCGTTACTTTAACCGGAAAATCTAATTTTGCTTTTAAAAAATCTGCTTACATTACCTTAGAAGGCTTTGTTTTTGATGCAACAGAGGTAGGTTCTTTAATAAAATTAGAAGGTTCTCATCATATTAGAGTTACCAGAAACGTTTTTGAACAAACTACAACTACTTCTGCAAAATGGGTTTATATTGGAGGGGTTTATGATGATGTTACAATACCTTATCAATTTTTAAGTCATGATAATAGAATAGACCATAATATTTTTCAGAATAAAGCAACTCCGGGACATTATATTACCATTGATGGCACCAATGAAACTGAACAATCTCAATATGACAGAATTGATCATAATTACTTCAAAAATAATAGTCCAAGAGCAGTAAACGAACAAGAATCTATAAGAATTGGTTGGAGTGAAATGTCTAAATCTAGCGGATTTACTACTGTAGAATTTAATTTATTTGAAGATTGTGATGGAGATCCAGAAATTGTTTCAGTAAAATCTAGTGATAATATTATAAGACACAACACTTTTATAAAAAGTTATGGAACACTTTCTTTACGTCATGGAAATAGAAATCGCGTAGAAGGAAATTACTTTTTTGGTGGAAATAAAGCAATTGGAACATCACCAGATAATGCAACTTTATACACTGGCGGAATTAGAGTTTATGGAAAAGATCATGTAATTATAAATAATTATATGCAAGGTTTAAACGGTACAAAATGGGACGCTCCTATTACACTAACATTAGGAGATGCAATCGATGGCTCAAGTTCTGATTTAACAAAACATTATAGACCAGAAAATGTACTTATAGCTTATAATACCTTAGTAGATAATAGCAATGGTATAGAAATAGGATTTAGTAATAATGGTAGTTATTCAAAAAGTGTAGAAAATATTACAATTGCTAATAATTTAATAACTGGTAGCGTAAATTCTTTAGTTGCCATAAAAGACAATAATGACCAGGGAAGTAAAATAAGTTGGATAAATAATTTATTTTATCCTACAGAAACAGCAACAGTTATAACGGGTAATACTTCAACTAATTTTACATCAGCAATGGTTGTAAATCAAAATCCTAATTTAACTTTTGATAGTGTAGAAAATATTTGGAGATCAACAGAAACAACACCAATTTATTTAAATGCAGTTACTACAGAAAGTATAAGTGACGATATTGAGGGCCAATCAAGAACTATTGCTAGCAATCCTGGAGCAGATCATTTTAGTACAGAATCTATAAGATATCATTATTTAAAACCCGTTGATGTTGGGCCAAATGCTTATGAAACTGATGATAATTCAGAAAGTTTATACCTTTCTTCAGTATCAAATTTTGATGCTACAGAAAGCACACAAGCAGTTACTGTTACTTCAAATGTAGATTGGTCTGTTACTTCGGATAATGCATGGTTAACAACTTCACCAGCAACTGGCTCTAACACAGGTACTTTTAACATTACCGTTTCTGCAAATACAGCATTTACAACACGTACAGGAATACTTACCGTTACTGGAGGAAATTTAACAAGATCTCTAAACATAACGCAAGCTGCAGCAGATCCAAAAAGTAATTTATCTTTAATAAATGACAAATCTGTAAATGATAAGGTGGTTGTTTTTTCTGTTTTTCATGAAGAGATTACAGATACTAAGAACAATATTGCAACGAATAGTTTAGATAAAAACTTTAGCACACAATGGTCTGGAAACGGCGTTGGCGGAGAGATTGTATATGATTTAGGTGGTGCATACGATTTAGAATTGGTAGATTTTGCCTCTACAAATGGTAAAACCTATAAACTGCAAATTTGGGTTTCAACAACAGGAACCGAAGTATCAGATTTTACAAATGCTTTTCCTAGTTCTGGAGATTTAATAAGCAATTCTGATGGAACTTTTAAAAGTTTTGTACTTCCAACAGTTGCTACTGCAGTAAAATATGTAAAAATTATTGGTAACGGACAAGCTTCAAGTACATGGAACACCATTACAGAAATAGAATTTTATAAAACTAAAACATTGTCTGTAAAAAATGATGCACTTACAGATGAATTTATTGTATATCCAAATCCTACTAGTAATCAATTAAACATTAAAATTGGAAATAGAGCTATATCTCAAATTCAATTGTTTAATGTAAATGGTAGAAAAGTTTTAGAAAATAAAATAAGTACTCAAAAATCAGAAATAAACGTAGATGTATCAAAACTTGCAAAAGGTGCCTATTTTGTAATAATTTCTGATAGCAATAACTCAAAAACAACAAAAACAGTACTAATCAATTAATACTTACCAACTACAAAAAAGGAACTTTAAACTTTACTTTCGATTTTCATAATTACAAAACGTAATTTAACATCCTAAGAAAGAGCATTCATCATTAAGTTTTGTAAATTTACTTTTCAAATTCAGCAAAACAAATCATGAAAAAACTAATTTTAAAGTTCCTATTTGTAGTTATTTCCTTTACTTTTTTTATCAGCTGTAATTCTAAAGCAGAAAAAACAGAGAAAGAAAAAGAGACAGCAGACACCTTTGTTGCAGACAACTACACCAAAAAAGAAGTTGACATTACCATGAGAGACGGAGTTAAACTCCACACTACCATTTACTCTCCAAAAAATAAAAGCACAACATATCCTATTTTAATGCAAAGAACTCCTTATAGTTCTGCGCCTTACGGAGAAGGAAAAATGAAATCCAAAATTGGCCCAAATGTTCATTTAATGAAAGAAGGCAATATTGTGGTGTATCAAGATGTTCGTGGTCGTTGGATGAGCGAAGGCGTTTATGACAATATGCGTGCTTACATTCCAAATAAAACTGCGAATCAATCTGATGAAGTTTCGGATACGTATGACACGATAGATTGGTTGGTAAAAAACGTAGAAAACAATAATGGAAATGTGGGTACTTGGGGAATTTCATATCCCGGGCATTACGCAACAATTTCTACCATTGATGCACATCCTGCTTTAAAAGCTGCATCTCCACAAGCTTGTATTGGCGATTTTTTCTTTGATGATTTTCATCATAACGGCGCTTTTATGTTAAGTTATTTTAGAGCCATTTCTTTATTTGGAACCTACAAAGACACACCAACAGATTCGGCTTGGTATTCATTTCCTAAAATGGATTCGCAAGATCAATATCAATTTTTCTTAGATAAAGGACCATTAAAAAACTTAAACGAATTTTTTCAATATGATAAATTAGATGTTAAATCTACAGCGTCTAAAGATAAAATTGATGATTTTTTCTGGAAAGAAATTGTAGAACATCCAAATTACGATTCAGTTTGGAAAAGCAAAGGAATTATTCAGCACATGGATAAAGTTCCATCAACAGTAGCCACGATGATTGTTGGCGGTTGGTTTGATGCAGAAGATTTATACGGACCATTAGAAACTTATAAAGGAATAGAAAAACACGGAAAAGATAATTACAACACCATCGTTTTTGGTCCTTGGGATCACGGAAAATGGGCAAGTTCTGCGGTAAGAAATGATGTTGGTAATTATTATTTTGGAGATTCTATTTCGTTAAAATTCCAAAAAGAAATAGAAACCAAATTCTTTAACCATTTCTTAAAAGGTAAAGGAGATAAAAACTCTGGTTTGCCAGAAGCTTATGTGTATGATTCTGGAAAAAAAGAATGGAAATCGTATGAATCTTGGCCTCCAAAAAACATGGTAAAACAAGATTGGTTTTTATCAGAAAATCAAGAATTAACATCCACTAAAAAATCAGCATCAGAAGTAAAATTTATTAGTGATTTAAAAAGACCTGTTCCGTATTCAGAGGATATTAAAACCGTTTTTACGCCAAGAAAATACATGACCGATGATCAGCGTTTTGCAGCAAGAAGACCCGATGTATTGGTTTTTGAAAGTGATATTTTATCAGAAGATTTTACGTTAGCTGGTGATATTTTAGCAAAATTAAAAGTAGCTACAACGGGTACAGATGCAGATTGGATTGTTAAAGTTGTTGATGTTCATCCTTCGGATACTGAAGAAAATAATGAGAAATTGCAAGATCATTTAAAAATGAGCAACTATCATTTAATGGTTCGCAGCGAAGTAATGCGTGGTCGTTTTAGAAATAGTTTCGAACACCCAGAGCCTTTTACACCAAATAAAAAAACAGATGTAAACATTAAATTGCAAGATGTTTTCCACACCTTTAAAAAGGGACATAAAATACAAATACAAGTGCAAAGTACGTGGTTTCCTTTAATTGATTTAAATCCGCAGACCTATGTAGATAATATTTACAAAGCAGATGCAAAAGATTTTAAAACACAAACCCATACTGTTTTTACAGATTCTAGTATCGAATTCTCAGTATTAAAATAATTCAATAAATTTAAACATGACAAGTAAAATCAAATTCCAATTTTTAATTTTATTTCTTATTGCATTTTCTATAAATGCGCAAGAAAAAGCAGTACCGGTTTTTAAAGATGGTGAAGCTCAAATTGTAGAAGCTTTTAACGATCCAGAAAAATGGATTCGCACAGATTTATGGGTAGAAACTACGTTTGATTCTGATGGAGACGGAAAATTAGACAGAATGCACGTTGATGTAACCAGACCAGCACAAACTGAAACCGAGGGTTTAAAATTACCAATAGTTTATGAATCTAGCCCGTATTATGCAGGAACTGCAGGAGACGCACCTGGTTTATTTTGGGAAGTAAAACACGAAATTGGAGAAAAAGAAAAACCAAGAACACATGTTGAAGTGCAAAGAAGAGGTGAAAGACCTATTATTTCAAATTCTCAAATTAAAACTTGGGTTCCAAGAGGATATATTGTGGTACATTCTTCATCACCAGGAACAGGTTTATCAGACGGAACGCCAACAGTTGGTGGCGATAATGAATCTTTAGCGCCAAAAGCAGTGATTGATTGGTTAAACGGTCGAGCAAAAGGTTTTACTTCTAGAGAAGGAACTGAAACTGTAACTGCATTTTGGTCTAGTGGAAAAGTGGGTATGACAGGAACTTCTTACAACGGAACAATTCCTTTAGCAGCAGCAACAACTGGTGTTGAAGGTTTAGAAGCTATTATACCTGTTTCGCCAAATACTTCTTATTATCATTATTATCGTTCCAATGGATTGGTGCGTTCTCCTGGAGGCTATTTAGGTGAAGATATTGATGTTTTATACGATTTTATCCATAGTGGAAAAGAAGAAAACAGAGCTCGTAATAACAAAGTTATTAGAGATACTGAATTGGCAAACGGAATGGATAGAATAACAGGAGATTATAATGATTTTTGGGCTGGACGAGATTATTTAAATGATATGAAACCAATGAAAGCGGCGTTATTAATGTCGCATGGTTTTAATGATTGGAATGTGATGCCAGAACATAGTTACAGAATTTATAAAAAAGCATCAGAAATGGGCTTGCCTACTCAGATTTATTATCATCAAAATGGACATGGAGGGCCACCACCAATGATACTGATGAATCGTTGGTTTACTCGTTATTTACATGGCGTTGAAAATAATGTAGAAAACGATGCGAAGGCTTGGATTGTAAGAGAAGATGACCAAAATGATGCACCAACGGAATATAAAAATTATCCAAATCCAGATGCGAAACCTGTTACTTTCTATTTAGAAGCTGGCGCACCAAAAGCAGGGAATTTATCAACTGATAAATCAACATCAAAAGGAAAAGAAACCTTGGTAGATAATTATTCGTTTTCATCAGAAATGTTAGCGCAAGCAGAGTATACAAATCATCGTTTATTATATGTTACTCCGGTTTTAAAAGAAGACCTTCATATTTCTGGTTTGGCTACTATTACTGTAAAAGCTTCGAGTTCTAAGGCCGCAGTAAATTTATCTGTCTATTTAGTTTCTTTACCTTGGGATTCTGGCAGAAGATCAAAAATTACTGATAATATAATAACTCGTGGTTGGGCAGATTTGCAAAATTATAAATCCATTTCTAAAGGTGAAGCTCTAAAACCTGGCAAGTTTTACGAAATGACGTTTGATTTACAACCTGATGATCAAATTATTAAAAAAGGACAACAAATTGGTTTGATGATTTTTTCTA
>JANQTQ010000255.1 GCA_030731625.1 Polaribacter sp.
AATAACGTTGTTAAAGTAGTAGGAGAGGACACAGATTTTTTTTTGAAATAAAAATATAAGGGTCAATTGTGTTCACAATAATACCAATGACATATATAGTTCTAAAAAATCATTTCTGGAATCTAAAATAAAATATTTAGAGTTCACAGGTTTTGATGAATATTTAGAAGATGAATCCTTAGTGTATACTAAAATTACACTTTTACATCAATTGAAATTTTGTGCAATTGCAAAAGAATTTTTAATAGTTATGCTTTTTAATAAGTATTAAACTTTTATGTTTGCTAAAATTGATAAAAATGGAAAACGTTTTTGAGGTTAAATTCACAGTTTCATCAGCAGATATAGATGATTTAAACCATGTAAATAATGTGGTGTACGTAAAATGGATGGATGAAGTAGCTTTTCATCATTGGGCATATTTAACAAAAGATTACCCCTTGCCAGAATATATTTGGGTGGTTACTAGACATGAAATTGATTATAAAGGTCAAGCATTTTTAGGTGATGAAATTATTGCAAAAACTTGGGTAGGTGAAACGAAAGGTTTTACATCAGCGCGTATAATTGAATTTTACAAGGACACTATTTTAGTAGCAAAATCCAAAACAGTTTGGGCAATGTTAGATGCAGAAACCTATAAGCTAACAAGAATTAGAGAAAACGTTTTAAAAGTTCTACAGCAAAACAAATAAAAGTATCTTTGCACAAAATTAAGAAACAATGTCAACATTTTCTGCATTAGGAATTCGTAAAGAATATATACAATCATTAAAAGAATTAGGAATTTCTAAACCATCAGAAATTCAAGAAAAAACTATTCCAATTTTATTACAATCAGAAACAGATTTTATTGGTTTAGCGCAAACAGGAACAGGTAAAACTGCTGCTTTTGGTCTACCTGTTTTACATCAAATAGATCCAAATCAAGACAATATACAGGCTTTAATTTTATCACCAACAAGAGAGTTGGTGCAACAAATTAAGAAACAACTTTTTAAGTTTACGAAATATAATGAAGATAAAATTTTTTTAGAGGCTGTTTTTGGTGGAGAAAAAATTGATCGTCAAATAACTAATTTAAAGAGAACAACTCATATTGTTGTGGCAACTCCGGGAAGATTAATCGACTTAATTGAACGTGGCAGTATCGATATCAGTCATGTAAAAACAGTTATCTTAGATGAAGCTGATGAAATGTTAAGTATGGGTTTTAAGCAAGATTTAAACAGAATCTTAAAATTTACAACAGAATCTAATAGAAAAACTTGGTTGTTTTCTGCAACAATGCCAGAAGAAATTAAAAAGATTATTAAAACGTATATGGATGCGAATGCACCAAGAGTTGAAATAAATAGAAACTCTTTGGTCAATGCAAACATCAGACATCAGTTTGTAAAAACAACGATAAAAGACAAACCTGCAGATATTATTACCTATTTGGTAAAAAGAGAAGCGAGTAGAGGAATCATATTTTGTAGAACAAAAGCGGGTGCACAAAATTTAGCACATCATTTAATTGAAGAAGGTTTTTCTGCAGCTGCTTTAGAAGGCGATATGCAACAAAAAGAACGCGATAAAGTAATGCGTGCGTTTAAAAATGAGAGTCTACAATATTTAATTTCTACGGATGTTGCTGCACGTGGTATTGATGTTAGTGGTTTAGAATTTGTAATTCACCATCAATTACCAGAGCAATTAGAATATTATACGCACAGAAGTGGTAGAACTGCAAGAGCAGGAAAAACAGGTACTTCTTTGGCTTTTATTTTGCCATACGAATTAGAACGTATTCATGAAATACAAAAAGAATTAAATATTAAATTTACGGAAGTTACTGTGTAAATGAATGTTCTTTTTGTTATTGATGTTTTAGGAACTTTTGCTTTTGCAATAAGTGGTGCTTTGGTGGCTTTAGAAAAAAAATTCGACATGTTTGGCGTCCTTATTATTGCTTTTGTAACAGCAGTTGGAGGTGGAATGTTACGCGATATTTTAATTGATGCACACCCTATTAATTGGATTGGAAACCTAAATTATGTGTACATCATTTTTGCTGCCGTAGTTTTTACATTTCTCTTTAAAAGTAAAATTGCTCATTTAAGCAAAACCATGTTTTTGTTTGATACGATTGGTATTAGCGTATTTACGTTGTTAGGTTTAAAAAAAGGATTGGCGTTTAATTTACATCCTATTATTGCTTTAATTATGGGGATGATTTCTGCTGTTTTTGGTGGTGTTTTGCGTGATGTTTTAACAAATAATATTCCTTTAATTTTTGAAAAAGAAATTTATGCATCGGCTTGTTTGGCGGGCGGAATTATATATTTAATTTTAAACTATTTAAATGTAGGAGAACATGTAAGTTTTATCATTTCTGCTTCTGTAATTGTAGCCATTAGAGTAGTTGTTGTAAAATTTAAGTTAGAACTTCCAAAAATAGAAAACGACTTATTCACTAAACATAAATAATATGAAACCTTTGGTTTTTGAAAACTTTGCAACGTTTAAATTGATGTTGAATAAACAATTACCAACAGGAGATTGGTACACCATAAATCAGCAAATGATTAACGATTTTGCAAATGCAACTTTAGATAAACAATGGATTCATGTTAATGAAAAAAGAGCCGCAAAAGAATCTCCTTTTAAAACTACAGTGGCTCACGGATTTATGTCTGTTTCTATGATTTCTAAACTTTTAGAAGAATCGTTTTCAATTAAAAGTGTAAAAATGGGCTTAAACTACGGCTTAAATAAAGTTCGTTTTCCAAATCCTGTTCCTGTAAATAGTGAGTTAAGAATGCATACCGTTGTTAAAGAAATTGAAGATTTAGCAAACAACGGAATTAAAGTTACATTTTCTTGTACAATAGAAATTCAAGGACAAGAAAAACCTGCTTGTGTTGCAGAATTTTTAGCTGCTTTATACGAATAGAAAAAGCTGCAATTCTCAGCTTTTACATGTTGTACTTAATTTAAAATTCCATCATCTGCACATTTTTTAGTGTACCAAAATAAAAATACACAAATTAAAAGTACTAAAACAGGCATTATAAAACTGTTCACTTCTACATTTAAAAAGATGTAAACATGTTGAACAAAAGCAGCAATTGCAGAAATTAGAAATAAATTTGTAGCCCATTTTTTTCTAATTAACAACGCTATTGCACCTAATGCACCACAAAACACGGCCAATGCAAAAGCAGCTGTTACCCAAGCAGGATAAACTACATCAAATTCTGCTTGTTGTGGTTCTGGCAAAGTAGCAATCATTTCATCGGTTATAAATGCTCTTGTTAAATAAGCCATAACACCTATTAAGTTCCATAATAAAGCAAGTACACTAATAACCCAAAACGAAATAGAAGGTTTTGTAGAATTTATAGACATAATTTTAAAATTTAATAGATTGATTTATTAAATGTACTAAAAAAAACTTGTCTGATTACATAATGTAAAGTATATTTGTCATTATATAAAATAAACTTGTCTAATTGTAAAGTAAAA
The DNA here is from genome assembly GCA_030731625.1 of Polaribacter sp. GTDB lineage: Bacteria > Bacteroidota > Bacteroidia > Flavobacteriales > Flavobacteriaceae > Polaribacter. Next base: position 3,511 of record JANQTQ010000255.1, read on the forward strand.
ACCATGGAAAGAGAATCAATTTGTGAAAGAGAAAGAAGTCAATTAGAAAAATTAAATAAATTTCAGCTCGGGAATCAATATAAAAAAGTGGGTTACATTGTTGCAATTGGAACTTTTATAGTGATGATTGCCAGAAAGTATATTGAAGATTCTGAATGGATGCGACCAATTTTGCATGGAATTCTTTTAATAGGGTTGCTTGTAATTTCTTTATCAAAAGAAAAATTAGAAGATGAGTTTATAGATAGTTTGCGCGCTCAGTCTTACAGGTTGGCTTTTATTATAATTGTATATTCTTTAATTCAGCCATTAATTAATTTTGGAGTTGCATTTTTACTCAATCAAAATGAAGAAATGAAGTCTTTTAATTATTTTCAGGTATTATTTTTTATGCTGATTGTACAATTACTGTTTTTTTGGAAATTAAAACGAATGAATAGATAACATGAAAAATAGGTTAAAAGTACAACGTGCAATGCTAGATTTAACACAAGATGATTTGGCAAAAAAAATTGGTGTTTCTAGACAAACTATAAATTCTATAGAAAAGAATAGATATGTTCCATCAACGGTTTTAGCTTTAAAATTATCATTAGTTTTTAAAATCCCTATTAATGATTTTTTTAGCTTAGAAGAAAATGACTAAGATTTAAATAATTGTACAGAAAAAAGTTTCCTCAAATAATTTTAAGGAAACTTTTTTGCAATTAAAATTATTCTGCAATAGAATTTACAGCAGTTTTAAATAAATTGGCTTTGGCTTCAAAAAATGAATTTTCTACAACGATAGCTTTTAATTTGGTTTCTATTAATTTAGCTTCTCTATAATTCACTAAAAATAAAGAACTTTCTCCTAAAAAAAACTTACGTTCTTCTGCAGTTAGCAGTGTAGTATAATCTCTAACCATATTTGTAATAAAACTATTTTGTATAACAAAAGAAGACAATTCTTGCTGCAAAGCATCTACTTTATTTTTTATTGTAATCTTAGCTACTTCATTTTCATATTTTGCTTCTTGTAGTTTTATTCTCGAGAGTTTTAAATCTCCTCTTTCTTTTCTTAAAAATAAGGGTAATTTAAAATTGATTCCCGCTTTATAATTATCAAGATTTAATGAATTTGCCATTGCTGGAGTTTGCGTTAAAAAATTATACTGAACATCTAATTGAGGTAATAAGTTGTTTAATTTTAGTCTTTTATCAACATTTAAACTCTCTATTTTATATTCCAAAGATTTTATTTTTGGATGTTCATTAATGTCAAAATCAGCATTATTAAACAACGCAATATTAAAAGTTACATCAATATTTTGTAAAGTTTGAGTATCAGGAATTATATGATCTTGAAGCTCAATAGGTGTATTATCATTCAACCACAAAAAGTTAGAGAGTTCTAAAGATGATTTCACCAATTTTATACGTGATTTTTCTAAATTTAACAATCTATCACTCAATGTAATTCCTGCTTCAAGAGTATCAATAGCTGCTTTATCACCTTCTAAAAAAGCTTTTTTTGTTCCATCAAATCGCATTTCTGCATTCGTTAAAAAATCTTGATATACTAATTTTTCATTATACGTCTTTAACCAATTAAAATAAGATAAAGAGGCATTGTATAAAATTTCATTAACGAGTATTTGCTGGTCTTCTTTAGCCTGATTCACAAAAAGTTTCGCTTGTTTTAAAGAAGCCATTCTTTCATTAATTAGAAACCCTTTTAATATTGAAGCAGAAACGCCAGCAGCATACAAACCATCGGTTGGTGTTGTTGCTTCCGGATTTAAATACACGCCATCATTGTTTTCAAAATTGGCTTTAAATTCTAATCCATAATAGGTAGGAATTTTAAAAGCACCATTTAAATTATTAAAATACTCTTTTTCTTTGAACTCTTTTTTATCAAAATCTACTTCTATTTTTGGATCAAAAGCACCTCTTGCTTTTAACAATTTTGCTTCACTATTGTTAATAATAAGATTGGCTTGTTTTACAATTGGATGATAGGTTTTAACATATCCTAAAAACTCAGACAAAGTCATCACAGATGGTACTTTTTCTTGTGATGATAGCTTCGAAAATAGGAACAGAAACGCTATTAAAATATATTTTTTCATGTATTATAAATCTATAAAAGGGTTCCTTTTTACTTCTTTTTTGAATCTGATTTTCCTGTTTTATCAGTGTTTGGTTGATAAAAGTTAGGTGGGAAGCTATTAATTTGTCTCCATAATTCAAACCAAATTGGCACATCTTCTAGCAAGGCAATTGTTCTTGCGCCAGAACCAACTCTAATAGCTGTTGGCCATGTATGATCTGTTTTATCTGGTGCTAATAATACTCTGTATTTACCGTTATCGCTAATAAAATTTTCTATCGCAACAACTTTTGCTCCATAGGTACCGTAAGAAACATTTGGCCACCCAGAAAACACGATTGCTGGCCAACCATCAAATTGTACACGTACTTTTTCATCTAAATGTAAAAGTGGTAAATCTATAGGATTTACAAAAGTTTCTACAGCTAAGTCGTATTTTGAAGGCATAATACCAACTAAATCTTCCCCTTCTTTAAAGGTGCCTCCAATTCCGCCTTTTATCGCTTTGTTTATGTATCCATTTTGAGGAGCTGTAATGTATAAAAGACTATTTCTAACTTTGTAATTACTATTGCTATTTTCTAACTTAGAAACTTGTGCTTTGGCATCAAAACCACTTGATTCTGCAGTAAATTTATCACTTTGAGCCTTAGAAATTTTATCAGCATAACTCGCTGTAACACTAGAAATATCAATCTTAGCATTTAATACTTCATTTTTTGATGCCAATAATTTATTTTCTTGTGATATTAATTTTGCTTGTGTTTCTTGAAATTTTAAACGTTTTTCTTCAACGTCTTTTACCGCTTTTAAGCCTTCATTTTGCAAAGTTACTGTTCTATCAAATTGCTTTTCTGCAATTAAAACATTTGTTTTTGAGGCTTCAAAGTCTATACTGTCACTTTTTACCTTTAATTTAGATTGTAAAAGTTTGTTTTCTGTTTGTTCTAATTTTAAAGTTCTTTCTTGTATTAAAGCAGCAATCTGCCTGTTTAAAGCGTCTACTTTAAATTGATAAGAATTAACAGAAGATGATTTTGCGTTAATTTGATCGTTTGTGCGCTCAATTAATTTGTTATCAAAATAGTCACTTTTTATTTCCGAGATTCTAAGAATGGTATCTCCTTTTTTTACAAAATCGCCTTCTCTTACAAACCACTGCTCAATTCTTCCCGGAATTTGAGATTGTATGGTTTGCGGTCTTTGTTCTGGTGTTAAGGTTGTTACCAGACCATTGCTAGTGATGTTTTGTGTCCATGGCAAAAAGAGTATAATTAAGCCTAAAAGTGCAAATGTTAAAAGAAACTTATTTAAGGATTTAAAATATTCTTTATGTAAGACTCTCTTACCAGATTTAAATTCAATTAAATCTATTTTTTTGTTTAAATTATTGTTAGATATATTTAACATTACTAGTTATTTTATAGATTTAATTTGACCTTTTTCTAAAGTAATTATTTCATTACAATTTGATCTCCAGCTTTTTTTACTACTTACAACAATTAAAGCCCAAGGTTTTTTAGGATCTGTTAAAAAACTAATGATTCTTAAAGTTTCATCTAAATTAAATTGATCTAAAGGATCCTCTAAAATCATAATTTTTGGCTGCTTAATAATGGCTCTAGCTAAAATTATTTTTTTGGCTATGGTGTAAGACATTTGTTTTCCTTCTGGATATAAAATAGTTTCTAAACCTTTGTCTTGTTCTTTTAAAAACTGAGTTAAACCCACTACCTCTAATGCATCAAAAATAGTTTCGTCTTGTACTAATTTATTTCCAAAAACAAGGTTATCTCTAATGGTGCCTTCAAAAGGAGATTCTTCTGAAAGTGATAAACCTAACTGAGATCTATAATGATTTAAATGTAAACTTTTTAAAGAAGAGTTGTTTACATAAATGTTGCCAGCAATAGGTTCTATAAGACCAGATATTAAACGTAATAAGCTAGATTTTCCGGCACCGCTTTCTCCCATTATTAATATTCTACTTTTTGGTTTTATTGTTAAAGAAAGATTTTTAATAATGTGTTTTTCTTTGTTTTCTACGCCATAACAAACATCTTCTAATTCAACCGTTAATCCGTTTTTAAAAACAGGGCGTTCACCATCTTGCGATTCTAATTTTTTATCAACAACTTGTCCTAATTTTTCTATAGATGTTAACACATCATAAAAGGATTCTAAGCCAATAATTAGTTTTTCAACAGAAGCAATTACTAATAAAATTACAATTTCTGCGGCAACAAATTGACCAATATTCATCTCTTGATTTAAAACTAAAGCACCACCAATCAATAACAAACTAGCAGTTACAATGGTTTTAAAACCAATCATTTGCATAAACTGTAGTTTTAAAATCTTAAAATGATTTTCTCTAGCTTCTAAATATTTATACACCAAATCATCATTTTTAGAAACTGCCAAATTGGTATTTCCAGATAGTTTAAAACTAACCATGGTTCTAGCAACTTCTTGTATCCAATGGGCAACTTTATATTTTATTTTAGATTCTACCAAACTAGTTTCTAGTCCTTTATCTGCTGTGTATTTAAACACTATGTAAATTAACATTAATAAAAGAATACCAAAAATGATAAAAAATGGGTGGTAGAATGATAATAAAATCAATGCAAAAATAATTTGTAATAAAGCTGTTGGAACATCAATTAAGATTTTTGATAAACCTTTTTGGATGGTTAAGGTATCAAAAAAACGATTTGCCAATTCTGGTGGATAATAATTGCGTAGTTCGTTCATCTTAAATTTTGGAAATCGGTAGCTCAATTCAAATGACGCTCTTGTAAATATTCGTTGTTGAATGGTTTCTATAATTCTTAATTGCATTAATTGCAATGCTCCAGAAAAAATAACACCAATGGTTACAATAATTACTAACACGATCCAAGAAGTAGAAATTTGTGCGCCTTGAATTAGATTTATAATAGACTGTATACCAAGAGGTAAAGAAAGTGCTACAATTCCGCTAAAAATTGCATAATAAAAGATTTGAAAAATATTTTTTTTTTCTAATATCAATAAACCAACAAAACGTTGCCAAGGTGATAATTGCTTTTTATTCATAATTAAATTAAAGTTTTGTTTACTAAATGAAGAATAAAATTAGTGGGTGTTTTGCCATTTTTACAGTTGGTAACAGAGGGCATGTGTTCTTTTAAAAAATGTTGGTGCAAACTACTTTCAAGAATTGTACTTGCTAAGCTTAAACTATACGGAAAATCTGGTTTTACAGAAATAATCATTTTTTCTAGTCTTAAAATTACTCTTTTAAAAACTTCAAAATAACCTTCTTTATTTTCTGCATCTACTTCTTTGGTTAAATAAGATTTAGAACTTTCATTCACTATAATTTTATACAATAAAGGTTCATTAACATGAGAAAATTTACTATCAACCACAATTGTTCTGGTAACTATGGTTACTGCCTTTTCTAGTTTTTCTAAATTATTAGAAATACTAAATGTTTCTAATACTAAATTATATTCTAGCCAAGCCCAATACCACGATGTTAAATATAAAAGTAATTTATGTTTACTTTCAAAATACCTGTAAATAGAGCTTTCATTAGAGCCAATTTTTTGACCTAATTTTTTAAAGTTAAAATTTTCAAACCCTTTATCATTAATTAAAATGATACTTTGTTCAATAATTCTTTTTCCTAAATCTGAAGTTTCAGGGTCTTTTATGTATATTTTATCGGGTACAGAAATTTTTAAAATTGATAATAAATCTTGCATGGTATTCTAATTTAAGTTGCAAATATAATAGTATTACTATTAATATTCAACAATAAAACTTTTATTTAAAGATTATTTAACATAAATTACAATAAATAAATATAAATATGTTTTTAAAATATTATCTTTGCATGATTAAGACAGAATACACTTCACACATTAAACAAGTTAAAATATGTTTGATTTTGGATTTCGGTTAAGTATTTTATCTTACCAAAATATTAATTTAAAACAGTAGCGCATTTAATGGCAAAATCTCAACAAACATTTAGTAAAAGTGAAAAAGAAAAGAAACGTTTAAAGAAACGTTTGGATAAGCAAAAGAAAATGGACGCAAGAAAGGCGGACAAGGAAGAAAATGGAACAACTGGAATTCAGTTTGCTTATGTTGATCATAACGGAAATTTAACTGATACTCCGCCAGATCCAGATTTAAAAGTAGAGTATGAGTTAGAGGATATTCAAATTTCTGTAACTAAAAAAGAAGATTTACCAGAAGAAGATCCTGTAAGAAAAGGAAAAGTTTCTTTCTTTGATTCATCTAAAGGATTTGGATTTATTATTGATACAGAAAACAACGAAAAATATTTTACGCACATCAGTGGTATTATTGATGAAATTACAGAAAACGATAAAGTTTCTTTTGAATTAGAAAAAGGAATGCGTGGTTTAAATGCTGTAAGAGTTAGAAAAATATAGAAATTTAAAGTTTCTCCTAAAGTCAAAAAAGAAGCCGTCTCAATATTCATTTGAGGCGGTTTTTTTTCATTTTTATTTT
>JANQTQ010000256.1 GCA_030731625.1 Polaribacter sp.
TTTGATGCGGTTTTTTTATTTCCTTATTTTAGACAAAAACTTGTTAAAATCTATGGAATATAAATATTTAATGTACGCTCATTTAGTAACGGTAATTCCTTGCGTTTTTATGGGAGCTTACCTTTTATCAGTAAAAAAAGGCACTCCGTTTCATAAATCATTAGGAAAAATCTACATGTCTTTAATGATGATTACCGCAATTATAACATTATTTATGCCTGCGGATGTTGGTCCACAATTTTTAAATCATTTTGGATACATTCATCTTTTTAGTTTTCTAACTTTATACAGCGTTCCCACTGCAATTATTGCCATAAAAAAGGGACAAATTAAAAAGCATAAATTAAAAATGATTTTTTTGTATTTTGGAGCAATCATTATTGCTGGCGGATTTACTTTTACACCAGGTAGATTTCTACACACGTTCTTTTTTGGCAGTTAGCCACAAAAAAACCACATCATTTTAATAATGTGGTTCTTTTAATTAAATTATTTATTCTTATTCTATAATCAGTTTTCTTGTTGTTTGCTTGTTTCCGTTTGTAACTTTCAATAGATACAATCCAGATGAAGCTTTATCAAAAGATATTCTTTCAGAAAAATCTGTAACAGTGTTATAATATTTTTTTTCTCCTACTAATCTTCCTCTAATATCAAATAATTGAACAGATACCTTATCGGTTTCAACAACTTGTAATTTTAAAGTGAATTCTCCTTTTGTAGGGTTTGGAAACAAATAAAATCCTTCAAAATCTAATTCTTTAACAGATGCAGTATCATCTACAGTAACAGAATAATCTTCGGTTTCTCCCCATTCTGTTAAATGATCTGCATCACAAGAACCTAAACCATAGCCATCCGTTGGGTCATCATATTCTATAAGTACCCTCATTGTTGTTTTACCAAAAGATGCATCAGCAGGCACTGCAATGGTAAAAGTAGCCGTACCAACATTATCTAAAACAGAACCTAAATCATATCTTTCTGTAGCAATGTCAAAAACAAAATCTTTATTCCAATCTATAAAAACAAAACAATGATCTTGATAACCACCTGTATCCATAGTTACACTAATTTGTAATGATTCCCCTCTTAGAACGTTGGTATTTATTTTTGTAAAATCCTGATAGCCATCAATTGTATCATTACCCGAAGTATTATTAATACCGCCAAAAGTTACATTTGTAATATGCTCTGTACCTCCTACTTCATCTGTAAAAGTGGAACTACAATACAATGGGTTTTCTGTTGTAAAACTAAAAACAGCAGAGAAACTACCCTCACCACAATCATTTTTAGGTTTTACCCTCCAAAAATATTGAGATTCTCCACTTAAATTAGTTGACTTATATAAATTTTCTAGCACATTTGCACTTGAAACTATGTTAGAAAAATTAGCATCCGAAGAAATTTCTACATCATAAGAAGTAGCATTAGTATCTTTTACCCAAGTTAAAATTTCATTTATTGAAACATCTGTTGCTCCGTTTACTGGTGCAGATAAATTCAAAGTGCTAAAAACTGAACTTCTTACATTTAAAACCAAGTTGATATTTTGAGTAACGGTAGCAGAAGTAGCCACAACATTTATATTATAACTTTTTGCTTTTTTACCTTCTAAATCAGCAACAGTAAGGGTTACTGTTCCGTCTGCATTTATAGTTGAAGTACTAAACACAACAGAAGAACCTGCAGGCTGCCCAGTAGCACTTAAAGTAGCTGTTTCTGAAAACCCGTTGATAAAATCGAAACCTAAAGTATAGTTAATGCTTTGGGTTGCAGTATTACAAACAGACTGTTCGCCACTGTTATCAGTAATTAAAAAAGTTGGTGTAGACGACACAATAGTAAAAGCTGATGTATTTACATTATAAAAAATATTATCTGCAGCTTCTACCATAATTCTGGCTTTAGTTGTAGCATTATCTGGTATAATTATACTTTCTGAACCATCATTTGGTGTATTCGTTTTTAATGTAATCGGAAACGTAATTCCTCCGTCAATCGATAATTTAATATGTACATTTTTACATTCAATTGGCGCAATATCTGTAGTTCCTTTATGCCAAGTAACTAACATTGTTTGCCCTGAACTTAGCGTTTCTGAAGTGGTTTGCGAAGTTACTACAAAAGCATCTGCATTTGTAACTACCACTTTCATATCATCTCTAGCTGTACTTCCGCCACCAGCATTATTATCTCTCACTAAAAAAGAAAAATTGAATTCTCTTGCTACAGATGGTAAAACTTCCCACGTTGATGCTGTATTACCAGCTACAACCGTTTCTAAAGCAGGCATATATCTTTCTGATGTTGTTTTAGATGGTAATGATCTAAACATTGGTCCTGTTGCACTGCTACTAACTGGCGGCATCGTTGCTATATCTTTATCTAATTGCTCCCAGTTATAGGTTAAACTTGCTAAACCATCTTCATCAGAGGCAGTTCCTTTTAATTTAAAAGGAGTCGATTTTGGCAAACTATAATCAGCACCAGCGCTTGCTATTGGAGCTGTATTATTTGTATTGGTAATTGTTGCACAATTTGCAGAAGACTGAATAACATTCCACATTTGGGCAATACTTACTGCGTGAAAATAATCATCGCTATTTCCGTTTACATTCCCCGATGTAATATTTGGAGAACAAATTCCTGCATAACTCATTATTGTTGTACCACTTCCTGGTTCTACTGCCGTTGAACTCGTTCTATTGCTATTACACGAATTGTTAAACGTATGGGTTGCTCCAAATTGATGACCTATTTCATGAACTACAAAATCGATATCATAAGGATCGCCCACTGGCTGAGACCTTCCAGTAACTCCTCTTCCTTTTTGACCACTTACACAAACAACTCCTAAACCTGCTAAACCATCTCCACCAATACTAAAAACATGTCCAATATCATAATTTGCATTTCCAATTTGTGCATCACAAATAGATTGCACTTCATTAATCATGGTACTTGGCGTTCCATCTGTAATTCCGTCTGTTGTACTATCTAAAAAAATTATTTGATCATTATTAGCAACTAAAACTAGTTTTACTGATAAGTCTTTTTCGTAAATTCCGTTAATTCTAGTAATTGATGTATTCATAGCAGATAAAACCGCTGCTTTTTTTACTGCTTCTGATGCAGTACTTGAGATATTTTGTTGCGTTGCTCCCAAATGAAATTGTGCATATTCTGCACTACAAGCCAACGCTAATCTAAAAGTTCTTAATTTACCATCATTTGCATTTTTTGCAAAATCTTGCACAGAAAAATCTTGTTTCGCAGTTTCTTCAACTTCACATTTAAACTCTTCATCTGCTTTACTTAAACTACTTCTCTTATAGGTAATATATTCTTGATGATCTTTAGAATACGGATCTATGTAAGTAGTTTCTTTTTCTCCAGAAAAAATTACTGCATGAAAACCATCTGTACCCATACTTATCTTTGCAACTGCCGTTGGATCATCGATTCCTTGTGCAGAATAGGATTTTATATTTGGGAATTTAGCTTGTAATTCAGCTTCAAAATTGGATGTTTCTTTTATTAAAAAACTCGAGAACGTTCCATCTGCATTTGGCAATTCTATGGTCTTATTTTGATTAAAACTGCTGCTTTTTAAACTCGTAGAAAAAACAGTTAAATCAAGCGATGAAATTTCATAGTTTGATGGAAAATTTTTCTTTTGATAAATTTCCTTTTTTTGAGCTTTATAAGTTGATTGGTCTACTTTTTTCCACATTTTTTGAGAAAAAAGAGCATCAACATTAAACAAAAGGATGGATGCTAAGAATAAAAAACACAATTTAGTTTTCATAAAAAATATTTAAAATACAAATGTTTGACTTCAAATATAACGAATTATTTACCTTTGTATTTGAAATTATGAATAGAAAAATATTACTTACAGATTTAGCCAACAAAGACTATAAAGAAACTTGGGATTATCAAACTGAATTATTAGAAAAAATTGTTGATGTAAAAATTAATAATAGAAGAAATAATTTAACCGATACCACCAAAAATCACTTTTTATTTGTTGAGCATCCTCATGTATACACACTCGGTAAAAGTGGTGATTTGAGCAACTTACTATTAAATGAAAATCAGTTAAAAGAAAAAGGCGCTACTTTTTATAAAATAAATAGAGGCGGCGATATTACCTATCATGGACCCGGACAAATTGTGGGATATCCTATTTTAGACTTAGAGAATTTTTTTACTGATATTCATAAATATTTAAGACTTTTAGAAGAAACCATTATTTTAACTATTGCAGAATACGGTTTAAAGGGCGTTAGAAGCGATGGAGAAACGGGTGTTTGGTTAGATGTTGGAACTCCTTTTGCTCGTAAAATTTGTGCCATGGGAATTCGTTCTTCTCGTTGGGTAACTATGCATGGTTTTGCCTTAAATGCAAATGTGAATTTAGGGTATTTTGATAATATTATTCCGTGTGGAATTCGAGGAAAAGCCGTAACTTCTATGGAAGTTGAATTAGGTAAAAAAGTAGATACTGAAGAAGTAAAACAAAAAATTTTAAAACACTTTAAAACGCTTTTTGAAGTTGAAGCGTTTGTTATTCAATAAAAAAAATCCTGCAAAAAGCAGGATTTTTTTTTTATTCAAAGCTTATTTCTCTTCGTTAAAATACACTTTGTAAAACTTCATTTTTTTCTCTTCATCATAACCTCTTTCTAAATATTCTGATGCCGCATCTGGTGCATCAACATCTAGTTTTATAATGATGTTTGTATCTAACTTTATTTCTGTTTTTAGCTTGTTTTTTTCTTTCTTTAAAACCACGCCAGAAACGTCAAAATTATTTCTAATTAACACATCGTTTAAAGATTCGTAATGTTTTTTGTAGTCTTCAAACAAATCTTTATGCTTTTCATCTTCAAAAATTTCGTCTTTAAATTCATGATAATCTACCGCTTCATGTTCTTTAAAATAATCTACCGTATTGGCTAAAAAATCTCCTTGCTTATGTTTACCAAATTCTGGTTTTATCACTTCTTCAGAAAACTCTTTACACAACTCTAAATAGTTTTGTGTATGCGAATTATAATCATCTGCTAACTTGACTGATAAGAAATTTTTAATCCAATATTGAGCGTCGTAATTGTTATTATCAACAGAAAAAACTACCGTTCCTTCTTCATCGCACGTATTTAAAATTAAACAACCTTTGTCTATTTTTTTGGTTGATATTCCTCTTTGAACCACCACATCAAAACTTTCATTATCATCTAAATAAGTTTGAAAAAAATCTACTTTATTTTCAATTTTAAAAACCCCAATTGCTTCTGTTAACACATCTTTATACTCGATGCCTTCTATAAAAACAACAATCACATCGCCTGTTTTTATTTGTGATGAGTTTGATTGTTCATACAAATGATTTACGATGTTTTTAGAATATTCTACAAATGCACTTTCTTCTTTAAAAACTTCTGATGTATAGTTATTTAACTCATTTAAACGCACATCTTCATGATTCGTAAAACGATAACTTTGAGTTAAACTTCCAAATGGCTTTAGTAAGAAATTTTTCATTAAATCGTAACTTTCTTGATCGAAACGAATTAAATCTTCGGAAAAAACATTGTGTCCGCTATTAAATTTATTAGCTACTTTATGAAGAATACATTTGGTAATTTCTGCTCTTGTTTTTTTAATCATCATTTGAAATTTTGGACGGTAAAAATAGACAAAGTTTGTTTATGATTTAATTATTTTTGACACAGATTTGAGAGATTTTCACGGATAAAAATGATAGATTTCTAATATAACTTCACAAATTATATTGGAAAGAAAATAAAACTTAGAGTATTCTAAAAGTTAATAAGCAGACTTAGCCCTGATTGAACGGTCTGTTTGAGCTCTTTTTTGTTTTTTACAAAAAAAGCGAGTAGTGAAAGCAGGAAATAGCTTCTAAAAAAAATTATAAGTCTAATTTTATCTGTTCTGGCAATAATCTAAACGTTTTTCTGTGGTATTTTGTGGCGCCAAATTCACGAATTCCGTTTCTGTGTTCTTTGGTTGGATATCCTTTATTTTTAGCCCAATTATACATGGGGAATTCTTGATGAATCTTAGCCATGTATTCATCTCGGTAGGTTTTTGCCAACACGGAAGCCGCTGCAATACTTAAGTATTTTGCATCGCCTTTTACAATAGTTTCATGCGGAATATCTTTATAGTCTTTAAATTTATTTCCGTCAACAATAATAAATTCTGGGGTAATTTTTAGCGCATCAATAGCTCTGTGCATACCCATAATTGAAGCTTGTAACACATTAATTTTATCTACTTCGTCTTGCCAAATAAAAGAAACACCAAAAGAAATTGCATTTTCTTCGATAAAAGGTCTTAATTCTTCCCTTCTTTTTTCTGATAATTGCTTAGAATCATTTAGAAAAGGATGTGTAAAATTTTTAGGTAAAATTACTGCTGCGGCTACGACTGGGCCACACAAACAACCTCGCCCAGCTTCGTCTGTTCCTACTTCTAAAGAAAATCCGCTAAAATTTGATTTCAACATATTACAAATAAACAGATTTCAACATAATTAATACCAATTATTTTCGTTAAATTATTTTACATTTGCTGTTGTAAATTATATGATGAACAAACATTTTCTAGCCTTATTTCTAGTTGGTTTCTTAACCATACCTTCTTTAATGTCTCAAAGAGAACTAACAAGAAGTCTTAGTGGAACTGGCACTCCTAATGATTCTACAAATACGGGAAGCACTAAAGTTATTTTATCTGGAAAAACAAAATACACAGATTATAAAATTTTTTCTCATGATGGCGCTGTTTCATACATCGACACAACATTAAATATTCAAAAAGAATATAAATTTAATTACCTAAGAAAAGACAATTTTGAGCTTTTAGAATTTCATAACCAAGGACAAACTTTTAATAATTTAGGGTACAGCTTTGATAATTTAAACCAGTTTCCAGACATTGGTTTTAGAGCAAAACAATTTAGTTATTTTGAAATTGAGGACGTAAAATATTACGAAGTGCCCACACCAACTACAGAGATTTTGTACAGAACAGGCTTGCAACAAGGCCAAGTTGTAGATGCTCTTTTCACCTTAAATTTCTCTAAAAGATTAAACGTATCTATGTCTTATAAAGGACTGCGTTCTTTAGGCGCGTACAGACAATCTTTAGCAAGTAATGGTAATTTTAGAGGTACTTTTCATTATACCACCAAAGAAAATCAGTATGAAATTAAAGGACATTTAACGAGTCAAGATTTTTTTAATGAGGAAAGTGGCGGTTTAACAACTTCTGCTTTAAATAGTTTTATTTCTGATGACCCAGATTTTGCTACTCGTGCACGTTTAGACGTTAATTTAACTGATACCGAAAATCAATTTGATAGCAATAGAGTTTATTTAGAACATGGCTTTAAATTGGTGGCTAGCAAAGACACCATAAATAATCAAGATTTTAGTAACTTAAAAATTGGACATGTTTTTACCAATGAAAACAAGAGTTACAACTTTACACAATCTGCGGCTACTACAGCAATTTTTGGAACAGCAAACGCAACTGATGCAACAGATACTGATGCCAAAAGCAGAATTACAAATAACGAAATTAATTTAGAATTTAACTCAAAATATGTTTTAGGAAAATTTAAAGCCAAAGCAAATTACGCCAGTTATTCTTACGGATATGATACCATTTTAAATAGTAATAGCACAATTAACAAGTTAAAATTAGAAGGAAGCGCTCTTTCTGTAGGTGCTGATTGGAATGCTAAAATTAAAAATTTTAAATTAAATGCAGATGCTTCTTTAACGCCAGGTTCTGGAAGATTATCTGGAAATTATTTAAAAGGAGAAGCTATATACGAAAAAGATAGTCTTTTTGCTTTAAAAGGAAGTTTATTAATTAGTTCTAAATCGTCTAATTTCAATACTTTATTGCACCAAAGCACCTATGATGATTATAATTGGGACAATAATTTTAGTTCTGTAAATACTAGAGATTTAGGGTTTTCTTTTACTTCTAAATGGATAAATGCCGCGCTAAATTTCACCAATATTGATAATTACACCTATTTTGATGAAAACAATGCGCCACAGCAATTTGCAAATCAGATTACATATTTAAAAGTAAAAGCCAATAAGGAATTTAAGTTTTGGAAATTTGCTTTAGACAATACGGTTATGTATCAAAATGTAAGTAGTGGAAGTTCTGTTTTTAGAGTTCCAGATTTTGTAACGAGAAACACTTTCTACTATACAGATTATTGGTTTAAAGGAAAACCGATGCTGGTAAATATCGGTGCTACTTTTAAATATTTTACAAAGTATAACGCAAATGCCTACAATCCTCTTTTAGCAGAATTTACACTTCAAAATGATGAACAAATAGGCTTTCCTACCGTTGATGTTTTCTTTAATGCACAAGTTCGTAGAACGCGTTTGTATTTTAAAATAGACAATGTTACTTCTGGTTTTACTGATAAAAATTATTTTTCAGCCCCAAATTATCCTTATAGAGATTTTACAATTCGTTTTGGTTTGGTTTGGAACTGGTTTATTTAAAAGAAACTAGATGAAAGCTTAGCGAAAAGGAAAAGCTTTTTAATTAGAAATTGTAAAAATGGTAATCGTTTTATTTGTTATAATTCCCATTTTGTTATGGCTTATAAGTATAGCACTCTTATTAATGTGGGATTATCTTTTAAAATTTATTCTTTGGAATATTTTAATAATTGCTATTTATATTACAATCAATATTTATGGTAAATCTATTTTCTGGGAACATGATGAATATGGGCTAGCAGTTTTCTTTAGAATTCTATTTTGCATAAGTTTACACACTTTACTAGTTTTCATATTTGCTATTTATAAAAATTTTAAATTACGACATCATGAAAGAACAACTTAAAAACAACTGGAAACTTTTTTTACTAGCAAGTTTTACTTTAGGATTAGCACCTTTTAATCCACCACATATTTTAGGGAAAATTCAATGGATTTTAGGCGGAAATGCTTTTTCTGCAGAAAACGGAATGCAAGGTCAAGATTGGTTTGATGTTTTATTACACGGAACACCTTGGGTTTTATTGCTGATTTCTATAATTCTAAATCTCTTTGCATCAAAAAAAAGACGCTAAGTAAAAAGTAATTCACAAATAACTTTAAAATATAATAGCGATTTAATCAAAAAAAAAATAACCATCACAAATTTTGATTACATTTCTTAAAATAATGCTTACCAAAATTTCCTGAAATAATAGTATTATGAAGTAAAAGACTTTAGAATGATGTTTTGTAGGTATCTATTTAATTGAAAATACAACAAATTACAAAAGCGAATATGCTTAAATTTGTACAACACAAATACAACAAGTCATTTTTTATAAATTATTTAAAATGGGTTGTTAATGAGTACAAATAAAATTAAAAATGAGTGTATCCAATAAAATTCCAGAAGTTTCTTTTTTTAAGTTTCTAAAGCATGCCAGCGCTATTTTACACAATCCTTTGCCTTTTCACGCAAAAAACTTTGATACTTTAGGAGATATTTTTCGTTTAAAAATTGGTTTTGGAAAATCTGTTTTGTTTTGTAGAGATGCTGGACTTTTACAACATGCGCTTCAAAAGAATCAAAAAAATTATACCAAATCTTATATTCAAACCAAAGATTTGGCAAAATATGTTGGAAAAGGATTGTTAACTGCTGAGGGAGAACATTGGCAAAAACAACGAAAATTAATTCAGCCAGCTTTTCATAAAAGCCAACTTAAGCTATTAGTTGATACCATTCAAAAAACAATTTTAGCAGAATTAAAAAATATTAAAACCGGAAAACCAATGGATATTTTTCCTGTTTTTAATGATTTAGCTTTTCAAACTGTTATCAAATCAATTTTCAATGTAAACATTTCTGCTGCTGATATTGATTCATTGCAACATACCACAGAAGCTACTCAAAAAATGTTGGTTCAAGAACTAAGACAACCTTTTTTGGTTTGGTGGTTCAACCTTTCTGGAAAAACAAAAAAGCATTTAGATT
>JANQTQ010000257.1 GCA_030731625.1 Polaribacter sp.
AGCGTGAAATGCAAGAAAACTGGACGTTTAATAAAATTTTAAATGAAGTAAAAACAGAGTTTGATGTTACAGAAGTGCAATCAGAAAAATCATCAACTTCTAGAAATTATAAAGTTGAGAATCATCTAGGAACTTTCGGAATTATTCCTGCTTTTACAAGGACTATTTGTGGCGATTGTAATCGAATTAGAATTACATCCACCGGAACTTTTAAAAATTGTTTGTTTGATGATGGAGTTTTTAATTTGCGAGATTTTATCAGAAAAGGAGCATCTAATGAAGATTTAAAAGAACTGTTTTTATCCTTAGTAAAAGAAAAACCAGAAAATGGTTTTATTGCAGAAGCAAATAGAAAAGATGGTGGTGCTTCTGAAAGTATGAGCACAATTGGAGGGTAAAAAAGTGCCCATCTTAATCTTC
Organism: Polaribacter sp.; assembly: GCA_030731625.1. Lineage (GTDB taxonomy): Bacteria > Bacteroidota > Bacteroidia > Flavobacteriales > Flavobacteriaceae > Polaribacter. The sequence continues at coordinate 421 of JANQTQ010000257.1, forward strand.
CTAAAGGGGAGAAATACTGTTGTGTTATTTGAACTGTCATTCATGCGTAAGTAGGAATCTAAAAAGTAAAAAAATGGAAGTTTTTTTTTCAAACTTTATCAATAATAATGAATTTATTGTGGGAATGATAATGTTGTTTCTTGGGTTGATTTATTTAGTGTATAAATTTGATAAAGAAAAAAGATTAAAATCTGAAAACAAAAGTATTTCAAGAAGAGTCTCTGATATTGGATCTTGGGGTATAATTGCAATTTTAATTTTTGGTGGAATTATATTGATATTTAGATAAACAATTACACATTTTAATAAAATGATTTCAGTACAAGAAGCAAAAAATATAGTTTTAAACTCAACTCAAGATTTTGGAGTTGAAGAAATTCCGTTTATAAAATCTGTAGGTAGAATTTTAAAAGAAGCTATTGTTGCAGATAGAGATTTTCCGCCATTTAATAGGGTTTCTATGGATGGAATTGCAATTGATTTTCAGTCATTCAAAAACGGACAAAGAAGTTTTAAAATTGAAGGTATTCAAGCTGCAGGAAGTGAGCAAATCACGCTTCAAAATTCTGAAAATTGTATTGAAGTGATGACTGGCGCTGTTTTACCAAACAATGCAAATACAGTTATTAGATATGAAGATGTAGAAATAAAGAATGGTTTTGCAAAAATAATACCTGAAGGCATCTGTGATGCCCAAAACATTCATAATAAAGGAAAAGATGGTAAAAAAGGAGATGTATTAATTGAAGAAAACGCACTTATTTCTGCTGCAGAAATTGGAGTTCTTGCAACTGTAGGAAAATCGTTGGTAAAAGTTGCAAAACAGCCAAAAGTAATGATCGTTTCTACAGGTGATGAGTTGGTTGGCGTTGATGAAATTCCGTTAGATCATCAAATAAGAAGATCTAATGTTTTTACCTTAGTTTCTTTGTTAGAAAGATTACATATTCCTTCAGAAACGGATCATATAACAGATGATAAACCTATTTTAAAATCAAAAATAGAAACCTATTTACAAGAATATGATGTATTGCTTTTTAGTGGTGCAGTTAGCAAAGGGAAATACGATTTTTTACCAGAAGTTTTTGATGAATTAGGCGTAGAAAAATTATTTCATACCGTGGCACAAAGACCTGGTAAACCTTTTTTTTACGGACGAGTAGCGTCTTTAAATGTGACTGAACAATTTGTAAATCAAACTAAAAAAAATGAGACAATTGTATTCGGTTTTCCTGGGAATCCGATTTCTACTTTTGTAAATTGTTTGGCGTATTTTTATCCTTGGTATTATAAATCAGTAGGATTAGAAGTTGACGAAGAAACCGCTATTTTAGGAGAAGATGTTTTCTTTAAACCCAATTTAGAGTATTTTTTACAAGTTAAATTAGAAAGTAAATTCGGACATTTAGTAGCGTTTCCAGTTTCTGGAAATGGTTCTGGAGACTTAGCAAGTTTGGTAAAAACGGATGCTTTTATTCAATTACCAAATGATAAAACGGAGTTTAAAAAAGGGGAGGTTTTTCCGATAATAAAATATAGATAATGAGTGATTTCAGCCATATAAATAAAAAAGGAAACCCTAAAATGGTAAATGTTTCTGATAAGAAAATTACCAAAAGAACCGCAATTGCAAAAGCAACGATGTTTTTAGGAAAAGAAGTAATTGCTCATTTTACAA
>JANQTQ010000258.1:0-6256 GCA_030731625.1 Polaribacter sp.
GCATCTTTTAACGGAACAGGAATTCCCCAATCTAAATCTCTAGTTACTGCTCTTGGTCTTAAACCATCGTCTACCCAACTTTTTACTTGTCCGTAAACATTTGGTTTCCAGTCGTTTTTATGGCCTTCTAAAATCCATTCGCGTAAAAATGCTTCGTGTTTATCTAAAGGTAAAAACCAGTGTTTTGTTTCTTTTATCGTTGGCACATTGCCTGTAATTGCAGATTTTGGATTGATTAAATCTGTTGCATTATGACTCGTTCCGCAGTTTTCACATTGATCGCCATAACTTTCTTCAAAGCCACATTTTGGGCAAGTTCCAACTACAAAACGATCTGCTAAAAACTGATTTGCTTCTTCATCATACAATTGTGCAGAAACTTCTTCTATAAACTCGCCGTCATTATACAGTTTTGTAAAAAAATCAGAAGCAGTTTCATGATGAATTTTCGCAGAAGTTCTTGAATAATTATCAAAAGAAATTCCAAAATCTTCAAAAGATTTTTTGATAATTCCGTGATATTTATCAATAATAACTTGCGGAGAAACGCCTTCTTTTTTTGCTTTCATTGGTATGGCAGCACCATGTTCATCAGAACCAGAAATGTAAGCAACATCGTTACCAGTTAAACGTAAATAACGCGCGTAAATATCTGCAGGAACGTAAACGCCGGCTAAGTGCCCAATGTGAATTGGACCATTTGTATATGGCAAAGCGGCTGTAATTGTATATCTTTTAGGAGCACTCATGTGTACTTTTGTTTTATTTTTGGACTGATTTTTGAAGTGCAAAAGTACGAAAAAGCAATTTTTAAATCCGATAGAAATTAGATACATTTACATTGCTACTTTTTTTAAATTATAAGCATCTAAAAACATAAATTATTTTGAAGAATTATTTTTTAATTTTAGTGTTTTTCCTCTCTTCTTGTTTGGGTAATTTTTATGGAGATAAAGATTTAGGTGCAGATTTCTATTATATGGTAGAACCTTCTTTTAATAGTATTTTTATAGCTTCATCTAGAGATAATCCTTATGAGAGTTTGGGTCCTTATGTTATTAAAGATGTAGAATCTTTAGGATTTAACGATCAATTTATCTTAGTAAGTGCTAAAAATAACGATACCGTAATAAAATATTATTTAATTGATAAGGTAAATGAATTAAAAAGAAATTATGAGGATAGACTTCTAAAAACCAATTTAATTGAAATAGATTCACTAGAGTTTACAAAAATATCAGAGACTTATAAAATTACTATTAAAACAAATGAAGAATATAGGAAAGAAAATGGTTGGAAATAGATGTATCATTTTTTTATGTTTGATTTTCTTTTCATCCATAGTTGGACAAGAAAAAATTGATTCTATAAGCGTAAAAACAAATCAGGTTGTGTTTGCTAATTTTAGTGTTATTTTTTCTCAAAATACGCCAAGTTTGGCTTCTATTGGTTTTGATTTAAATTATCAATATAAAAATAATTTATTTACATTTCGATTAATTGAAAATTATGAGATTGAAAGAGCTAGAGATTTTATTCTTCTTATTTTTCCAACAGATTTAATTACAAATAATTTATCGGAATATGCATTGCTTTATGGAAAACGTTATATTGAGGAAGATTTTGCGTACCATTTTTCTGCTGGTTTTTCTTATAATGAATTTACAAGAGATGATAATGGCGATGTTACAACAAAAACATTTGTAGGTTTGCCTTTGCAAATTGGTGTGAATTGGTTTAAAGCTAAAAAGGAAAAATTTAGAATTTTAGATGCAATTCCGGTTGGGAAACCTACAGGTTTTGGAAGGGCTATAGGGTTGAATTTAATTGCTACTATTTCTAAGAAATCGTATGTTGGACTTGGTTTATCGTTTGGATTAGGTTGGCACAAAATATATGAAAATGAAAAATAAAATAATCCCTTTTTTAGTATTGATGACTATTTCATCGGCATTTTCTCAAAATAAATTAGTTACTCCGCCCTATTTAAAGGTAGGAGATACCATTGCAATTATTGCTCCTGCAGGAGTTTTAAACAACAAAGAAGAAGTTATTCTAAAAGCAAAAGAATTAGCAGAAAGTTGGGGTTTAAAAGTGGTTTTAGGTAAAAATCTATTTAATCAGAATCATCATTTTTCTGGCACAGATGATGAAAGAGCTTCAGATTTTCAAGAAGCTTTAGATAATAAAAATATCAAAGCCATTTGGTCTGGAAGAGGAGGTTATGGTTCTGTAAGAATTTTAGATAAATTAAATTATAAGAAATTTAATAAAAATCCAAAATGGATTATTGGCTATTCTGATATTACTGCTTTTCATTGTCATATTCATAATTTAAATGTAGAAACTATACATGCAATGATGGGCACAAGTATGGGCGATGAATCAGAAAAAATTATTGAAACGATATCATCATTTAAAAAGGCAATTTTTGGTGAAGAACTATCGTATTCTATTCCATCGTCTGAATACAATAAAAAGGGAACTCAAGTTAGAAATAAACAATTGATAGAAGGGCAACTTATTGGTGGAAATATTTCTCTTTTAGCATCTATGTTAGGTTCTAAAAGTCAGCTAAAAACCGATGGAAAAATTCTTTTTATTGAAGAAATTGGCGAATACAAATACGCTATTGATAGAATGTTATATAGCCTTAAACGTGCCGGATATTTTACAAAAGTAAAAGCGGTTATTGTGGGCGATATGAGCAAAATAAAAGTAAATTCTACCAATTGGGGAAGCTCTATAGAGCAATTAATTTTAGATGTTTTACCAAAAGAAACGCCTGTATTGTTCAATTTTCCTGCGGGACATGAATCAGATAATAGAGCTTTAATTTTTGGAAGAAAAGTTCAGTTGGTAATTGGTAGTGGAGAAGAAAATTCTTCGTTAAAGTTTTTAAAGTAAGTAATTTAGCTTAGCAAAGAATAGAAATTAAAAAATGGCGCAACACAACGAACTTGGTGAAATAGGCGAACAAATTGCGGTAGATTTTTTAGTTGAAAATGGATATAAAATCCTGGAAAGAAATTACCGTTATATAAAAGCCGAAGTAGATATTATTGCACAAAAAGCTGATGTGTTAGCGATTGTAGAAGTGAAAACAAGAAGTACAGATCATTTTGGGAATCCCCAAGATTTTGTAAATCCGAAGAAAATAAAATTACTGCTTTCTGCCATAGATCATTATGTAATTCAAAGAGATTTAGATTTAGAAGTCCGCTTTGATATTATAGCTATTATCTATGAAAAAAACAACATAAAAATTGAACATTTAGAAGATGCTTTTCTTCATTTTTGATGCCTATTTTTGATTAAAATATTCTTTAACATCATCAATATCATTTGGTTTAGCTATAATTTTTTTGTTCTTATCTAATATAAAATAACTTGGTGTAGAATAAATTTGATAGATTTTAGAAGTTTCATTTTGCCATTTATTTAAACCCAACGCATTGTGCCATCCATATAAATTAATTTTAGAGAAGTTTTCCCAAACAACGGCATCTTCCTCTAAAGCAAAACCAATTACTTTTATATTATTTTTATTTTTTAAATAGGTGTGTAGTTGAGGTATTTCTCTCAAACAATGAGAACAACTTGTACTCCAAAAAACCAATACATATTTTTCTGCATCATTTAAAGTAGAAAGTTTTAAGGTTTTGCCATTTTCTTTCCAAGAAAAATCTGGGGCAATTCGGCCAATTTCGGTTGCAAATAAAGCTTTTTTCTCTGCTTTAAATTTTTGATCCTTTAAATCTTCTGGTAATTTATTATAATGATTTTCAAAAAGATAATCTATAATTTCTAAATTTTTGTACCCTTCAAATTGTTCTATTAAAAATTCGATAATATTTTTTTTGTACGGTAAACTTTTAATGTGAGATAGCACAATATCTATCGATTCTTTATACAGTTTTTGCTGTGTTCTATCATCATCAGAATAATTAATATAAAAGATATAAGACACAATTCTATCTGTTAAAAAAGAAGAGTTTACCAAGGTTTTTTCAGTAAAGTCTAAGTTGTTAAAAAAACAATCTTTAATAGTAAAAAGATACGAATCAATAGACGTTAAAATTTCTGGAGAATTTTCTTGAATATTAGCTCGAACAATAGGTGCAATATATTTTTCTTTTGATGATTCTACATACTTATTCTGAATGGTAATTACTTTATTATAAGCCTTTTTATATGGAGCTTTTAGGTCTAATTTAGGGTTTTGTAATGCAGTAATTTGGATAGAGTCTAAAATTGCTTGTGCCTTAGAAATGGCATCAATATATTCTCTGTATAATTTATTCTCTACTGATTTAGAAAAAGTAACCGTTTGATCTGGGTAATCTGGATTAAAAGTAAAGGTTACATTTTCTTTATTGTAAAAAAAGTCTAAAAAACCTGCGCCATCGGTTTTAAAACTAATTCTGTAAGCACCCGGTTTTGCTTTTGGTTTTAATGTAAATTCAAACCTGCTTACAGCCTGTTTTTTACCATTAACCGCAATAGAATCTTTTTTTAAAGTAGTGTTGCCTACAAAAACTTGTTTTGTGCCTTCAATTTTATATAGTATAACCCAGTCGCTATTAAATTTTGGGTTCATGGTGCCTTTTATAACATTTTGGGCATTGGTAATTGAGGTAAGAAATAGTATAAAATAAAAAATATTTTTCATCATTTTTAAATAGATTGAACGCGCTTGTTTTTGGCGTCAAAAAACGCACCAAATGTACTATATCTCTATCAATTTAAGTATATTGTAACGTTAAAAATAAAATAATTATGAATGATTTTTCTGATAAAATAATTTGGATAACAGGCGCTTCATCTGGCATTGGTAAAGCTTTGGCCATTGAATTAGCGAACCAAGATGCCAAAATTATTTTATCATCAAGAAAAACCAAGGAATTAGAACTTGTTAAACAGCAGTGTAAAAACGCAAATAATGTAAAAATTGTAACTTTAGATTTAGAGGAGTATACCAATTTACAGACAAAGGTTGATGAAGCTATTTCAGCTTTTGGGACCATTGATATTTTGTTAAATAATGGTGGAATTAGTCAAAGATCGTTTGCAAAAGACACTTTAATTTCTGTTGATAAACGCATTATGGATATCAATTATTTGGGAACTGTGGCTTTGTCAAAAGCAATTTTACCACATTTTATGAAAAATAAAAACGGTCATTTTGTGGTAACTACCAGTATTGTTGGTAAAATAGGAACACCTTTACGATCTAGTTACGCTGCCAGCAAACATGCTTTACATGGTTTTTTTGATAGTTTACGCGCAGAACATTTTAAAGACAATATTGCTGTAACATTGGTTTGCCCTGGATTTGTAAACACCAATGTTTCTAAAAATGCATTAACAGGAAATGGAAATCCACAACAAAAATTAGATGTTGCTACTGCCAACGGAATTGCTCCAGAACGTTTTGCGAAGCTGATGATAAAAGCGATTAAAAATAAAAAGGAAGAAATTTATATTGCGGGTGCAAAAGAAAAACTAGGAGTGTATGTAAAACGCTTTTATCCGAAGTTGTTGTCAAAATTGATCCGAAAATTGAGTGTTACTTAATCTTCAAAATATGCTAAAGCATCAAAATAAGAAACAATAGCCTCTTTCATTAATACCGTTTGTTCGCCAGGTTTTAAGTTTGGTAATTCTGTAATTATTTTATAATGTGGCCAGCCATCTTCGTCAAAAAAATCGAATTCATAATACCCATAAGGTTCTAATAACTTACAAATGGCAATGTGCATTAGGTTTACTTTTTCATCTTTTTTAAATTCTCTATGACCTTGCCCTAATTCTTGAACGCCAATTAAATAGAGAATTCCGTCTAAATTTAGTTCATCTCCTTCAGAAAAATCTTCGGTTAATTTGTTGACTAAAAACCCCCATTTTTCTTTTAAATTACTCACTTTTGTCATAAATACTATTTAAAGCGTAAAGATACAATGCCCATTTTTAATTTTTAAAAATATAATGTAGATTTACATAAATTATTTAAAATGAATATTTTTGACATCATTATTGGTGCATTATTGCTTTTTGCCTTTGTAAGAGGAATTATGAAAGGTTTTTTTGCAGAAGTAGCATCACTAGTAGCAATTATTGCCGGAGTCTTTGTTTCGATTCATTATGCAGAGAATATAGAGTACTACTTAGTAAACTCTACCGCTATCAATTGGTCTGATGAAACAAACCGAATTGTATCTTTTGCCATTACCTTTTTGTTTGTAGTGATTTTAGT
>JANQTQ010000258.1:6356-32121 GCA_030731625.1 Polaribacter sp.
TAAAATTGAATAGAATTTATCCAACTAAAGTAATTTTTATAAACAGTATCTTTTTCTGAAGCCACGTATTCTAAAAATGCTTTTGCAACAGGCGATAATGTTTTCTTTTTTAAATAAATTAATTTCCAAACAGATTTTAAAGGCAAACCTTTAGCCGGAATTATCTTTAACTCGTTTTGTAATAATTCGTTTTTTATACTTAGTAAAGACACAATAGAAACGCCAATATTTGCAACTACAGCCTGTTTTATAGCTTCGTTAGATGTGAGTTCTAATTTAATTTTTGGAGAAATTTTTTCTTGTTTAAAGAATTGTTGCATGGTATGTCTGGTGCCAGAACCTTCTTCTCTATAAATTAAAGGGATTGTTTTAAAAATAGAATTTCCTTTTTCTGTTACCATATTATTTTCTTTGGATGCAACTAAAACCAAGTGATTATCCATAATAGGCAATTCTTCTACATCTAAATGGCTGGGAATTACAGATACTAACGAAAAATCGACCAAATTTTGTTCTAAATCTTTAATTACTGTGGCTTTGTTAGATACATCTAAAACAAGTTCTACTTTTGGATGTTTATTTAAAAATCCACTTAAAAAATAAGGCATTACATAATTTCCAGTTGAAACTACAGATATTTTTAATTTACCAGAAAGTAGGCCTTTAAATGCTTCTGTTTTATATTGTATGGTTTCTGTTTTATCTAGTATTTCATCAATAATTAAATAAATTTCTTTACCAAAATCGGTAACATAAAATTGTCTTCCAATAATTTCTGATAGCGGAATGTCAAACTGATCTTGAAAATTTTTTAGCTGAATTGAAGCTGCAGGTTGCGTCATATTTAATTCAACAGCAGCTTTTGTAATGCTCTTTTTTTCTACAATTGTTTTAAATATTTTTAACTGATGTAAAGTAAAGTTCATAAATATTTTTTATGGATGTTATAGCAAAATTAAATAAAAATATATGAATAATTGCATCTAGTTTTGCCTGCATAAAAATATAAATATGAATATTGACGTTTTAATAAGTAATCTAACAAATCCGGTATTATTATTCTTTGTTTTAGGAATTATCGCATCCGTAGTAAAAAGCGATTTAAAAATACCAGAATCATCCTCAAAATTTATTTCACTTTATTTACTTTTTGCGATCGGTTTTAAAGGAGGTCAAGAACTTTCTCATAGCGAGTTTAATGCAGAAATTTTATTTTCTATTTTGTTTGCTATTGTACTTTCTTTAATTGTACCTATTTACACATTTTTCCTATTAAAAAGAAAAGTAGGCATACCCAACGCAGGTGCAATTGCAGCAGCGTATGGTTCGGTAAGTGCGGTAACTTTTGTAACCGCAGTTTCCTTTTTAGAAAATCAAGGAGTAACTTTTGGAGGACATATGGTAGCAATTATGGCAATTATGGAATCTCCTGCGATTATTGTAGGTGTTATTCTAATAATGATGAACGACACAACTCAAAAAGAAAAAAAATCGATAACGAGTATTTTAAATCATTCATTAACAAGCGGTAGTGTTTTAATGTTAGTAGGTAGTTTGGTTATTGGTTTAATTGCTGATAGAACTCAAGCTAGAGGTATAGAACCTTTTACAACAGATATTTTTAAAGGATTTTTATCGCTATTTTTATTAGAAATGGGTATGGTTACGGCGACAAGAATTAAGGGTTTTAAAAAATATGGGATGTTTTTATTTTTCTTCGGAATTCTTGTTCCGTTGTTTAATGGAATGATTGTAGCTTATGTAAGTGGTTTTATTACTGATAGTGATGGTAACAGATTATTGTTTTCAATTTTAGCAGCAGGAGCTTCCTATATTGCCGTGCCAGCTACCATGAAATTAGCAGAGCCAAGAGCAGATGCAGGTATTTATATCCCTATGGCTTTGGGTGTTACATTTCCTTTTAATATTACCATTGGTATGCCTATTTATTATGCAATTGTTCAGTTGTTTTAATTATAGGATGCTGATGAAAATAAAAAACCCATCAAAATATATAATTTTGATGGTTTTTATTTGAGTGATTAAAATTAATCTAAATGATAAATTTGCATAATATCTTCTAAATATTTTTCGAAATCAATTTTTAAATCTACTAGTTTACCTGTGTGAATATCAAAAACCCAACCATGTACTTTTAAACCACGATCTCTATAAGCTTTTTGTACAGCGGCGGTTTTAATTAAGTTTACACATTGTTCTTTTACATTTAACTCTACAAGTCTTTCGTATTTTTTTTCTTCGTTTGTGATAGCATTTAATTCTTCTGAATGAATTCTATATACATCTCTAATATTACGTAACCAAGGATTTAAAATTCCTAAATCTGCAGATTGCATTGCAGCTTTAACACCACCACAACCATAATGGCCACAAACAATAACATGTTTAACTTTTAAATGATCAACAGCATAATTTAAAACCGACATTACATTTAAATCGATACTAATAACCATATTTGCAATATTTCTATGTACAAAAACTTCACCTGGTTTGGCACCCATCAGTTCTTCTGCTGTAGCACGACTGTCTGAACAACCAATGTAAAGTAATTCTGGACTTTGTCCTTTTCCTAATTCTTCAAAATAATTTTTATCTGTAGATAATTTTTCTTGAATCCAATTTTCATTATTTTTAAATACGTCTTTTAAGTCCATGTGTTTTTTTTTAATTATTTTTTAAAGTTATTTTTTAGCTTAAACTAATATCTGATTTAGGTCTTACATTAAAGAAATGAATAAAACTCTCTGGATTTTCTACAATACCACGTTTAGAAATTAATTTAATATCAATGTTTTTTTCTTTAGCTTTAAACAAGAAATCTTCTAAAATTTCAATAATATCATTGTCTAAATATCTTGTGTTTATCAAATTTATTTCTAAAATTGTGTCTTTTGGTAAACTATCTAACTCTTTTAAAATGGCACCTTTATTAAAGAACGTTACTTCTTCTGCTAAAGTCATTTTTATTTTGTGTTTACCATTGCTTTTGTCTTCAATATGAAGAAAGTGTGAGTTTTGATAACTTTTTAATAGAATAACAATAATTCCAACACCAAGTCCTAAACCAATTCCAACTAATAAATCAGTAAAAATAATTCCAACAACAGTTACAATAAATGGCACAAATTGTTTCCATCCTAGTTGATACATCTGTTTAAATAATTTAGGTTTTGCTAATTTATAACCCACAACTAATAAAATTGCAGCAAGTACAGATAAAGGAATTTTGTTTAATAAAGTTGGAATTAAAATCACAGAAATTAACAATAGTAAACCATGTAAAACTGTAGATAATTTAGATTTTGCGCCAGATTGTACATTTGCAGAACTTCTTACAATTACTTGTGTAATTGGTAAACCTCCTACTAAACCAGAAACAATGTTTCCTGCACCTTGTGCCAATAACTCTCTATTTGTTGGTGTTACGTTTTTGTCTGGATCTAATTTATCACAAGCTTCAACACTTAATAAAGTTTCTAAACTTGCTACTAAAGCAATTGTGAAAGCTACAATCCAAACTTCTGGATTTGTAATTGCTGCGAAATTTGGGAAACTAAACTGCCCTAAAAATGAATTGATATCATCTGGAATTGGCACACTTACTAAGTGCGATTCAGAGATAGCTAACGATTCATTAGAACCTGTTAAAAGATAAAAAATAATACCTAAAACAACAGCAATAAATGGTCCTTGAATAATGGTGAAAAATTTTGCTTTTTTAGATAAAATAATATCCCAAAAAAGAATAACAACCAATCCTAAAGCACCAATCACAAACGACCCAAGAATAAGATGATCGAATATATGAAAAAGAGAAGAAAAGGTGTTTTCTCCTGAAGCTTCTATAAAACTATCTGCTCCTTCTGGTTCTGCGTCGTACCCAAAAAAGTGAGGAATTTGCTTTAAAATAATGATAATTCCAATACCAGTTAACATCCCTTTAATTACTGAAGATGGAAAATAATAACCAATAACTCCGGCTTTCAAAACCCCAAAAATTAATTGAATGATCCCTGCTAATACTACTGCAACTAAGAAATTTTCATAACTTCCTAAAGTTCCAATAGCAGTTAACACAATTGCAGCTAATCCTGCTGCAGGACCACTAACCCCTAATTTAGAACCACTAAGGCTTCCTACTATAACTCCACCAATAATACCGGCAATTACGCCTGAAAACAAAGGTGCTCCACTGGCTAAGGCAATACCTAAACACAAGGGTAATGCTACAAAAAAGACTACAATACTTGCAGGTAAATCGTTTTTTAGATGTTTAAACATAGTAAATATATTTGTATCTATTCACTTTTAAGAATAGATTTATTGTTTTAATAAAATGTAGAATTTAATTTTTGTTTGTGTACGAATTAAGATATTAATTCGGGTGGAGGAGTAATTGTTTTCGGAGAAAAGACCGTATATTTTTTAGAAGTAAAACGAACGTTTTTTACTTTTTGAATCTTTTTAAAGAAAATGTATGAATAAGAGTGTGTAGAGATAATTGTTTTACTTAGGCTTTTTGTTTCTAAGCCTTTTTCTTCATCTTCACTTAAACTAAGTGATATAGATATGCCCTGATCTTTATCGATAACTAAACTTATCACTGTTGGCGCTAAAATAACACCAGTGAATAAGATAAGAAAAAAAAGGGCTATTTTAAATTTCAATTGTGTATTTAAGTTTTTGCTTTTTACAAAAGTAGTAAATCAAAACTAGAAATTGGATATAACTTTGATATCTTCAGCGATAATCCAACCAATTTTGCCGTCTGCCAATTTAATCTTTTTCCAGTTATCGATGCCGTCTAGTACTAAAACTTTTGTACCCTCGTGTAAAATAAATACATCTTCTGAGTTAAAGGTTGGTGCATTTCTAACTTCTGTCTCTTCTGCAAAAACAATTGCTTCTTTATTGTTTTTAGAAATAGAATATTGATTAAAAGTAATGAGTAAGCTAATAATTAAAAGGATAAAACTAACAGAACTGGTTACAAAGTAAAACCTTTTTCTAGAAGGAACATCTGCAAAATAAAATAGCAAAAATAATACACTACCTAAAATAGAAAATGCAACTACAACAACAGCCCATTGGTTATAAGATAGCTGCTGTAAATAATTAATGTTAAATTTTTGAAGTACAGTTTTTGGTAATTCTTCAATTTTATCTAGCGCCAAACGTTTTGCAAAAATTAAATTATTTGCGGCATCTTCATTTAAAGGATTTATTTTTAAGGCTTTTTCTAAGTAATAAATAGATGGGCCAACTTTATTTAATTTATAATAAGAACTCCCTAGATTGTAATACAATTCTGAAGAATGTAAACCCTTAGATTTAATTTTTTTATAAAGTTCTATAGCTTTCTCAAAATTTTGATTTTTGTACAAATCATTTGCAGACGAAAAAAGTTCATCGGCATTTTGTGCAGAGATTGTATTGGCTATTATCAGTAATAAAAATAAGACTTTTTTCATCCGAATAAATGATAGTTAATTTTTTTGATATGTAATCATTTCCTTTATCAAGGTATAAATATTTTTATGTAATCCCTTAAAAAGTGTTCATCTTACAATTGTTTATCTAATTGAACGATTACTTGTTTTGCTCTTTCAAATTCTTCCTTCATTTCTGTATTCGTTATTGGTGTATAACGAGCAAAATCCGAAGATTTTAATACATCTATAAACTGGTGTATAGTTGGCTCATCAACATTTTTTTGTTGTAAAATTTGAGTTATGTTTTCTTTACTAATTCCGGCAATTTCTATTTGTAACTTTGCTTTTAAATAATTGTGTAAAGCACGTTCTAAAGCCTCATAAAAAGCCTCTTTTTTTCCTAATTGTTTTTGAGCTTCAGATAAATATTTTTTGGCCAATCGTTCTGCTTTTCGTTGTTTTACACCTATAACATCGCTATTGCGTTTTTCATTATTTTTTGCAATCGCAATACCAATAGGTATTAGAATTAATGGTACTAAAAGGAGTATGTAAAATAATAAAGATTTATAAAAATCTCTAGTTTCTTTTGTTTCAAAATTGGTAGTTGTTAGTATATATCTAAAGCTATTTCCAGTAGAAACAACATCTTGCTTTTGTATAGCATTAGCGTTGTTATTACCAGCGCTCATGTCTCTACCTTCTAAAACTTCTACATAAAAATCGTTTGTAGCAATCGTTTCATACTTTTCTTTAGTTGGATTAAAATAAGAAAATGAAGTGTTTGGTATTTTATATTTACCCTTGAATTGAGGCACAATTGTATAGACATCTTCTACAGTACCAGAAATTCCATCAGTTTGAACATTAATGGCTTCTTTTCTTTCTGGTTGATATTTTTCTAATTCTGATGGCGTTTCTATTACCGGTAATTCAAATAATTTTAAATTTCCTTTACCAGAAACTGCCACTCTAATTTGTGATGATTCGTTGGCTTTTAAATCGTTTTTACTTAAAGAAACATCAAAAGAAAATTGGCCAACCGCACCTGTAAAGTTTTCTGGTTTGCCTTCTAAAGGAAGACTTTTAGGTTTGATTGTTTTTTTAGCGGATGCAAATCCTTTTTTAATATTTTTTGTAATTACGTTTCCAAAAAAGTCTGCTCTTCCTGTTGGTACACCAATAACAATATCCATTTTCATAGGATCAATATCGAGGTTACCTGTTTTAGTAGGAATTAATAATGCTTTTTGTAGTACAATATATCTGTAGTTTTCATTGTTGTATTTACCCATTTTTACAGGAAAACCATCAATCTTAATATCTTGATTCCAAAAACCATTGTATTGTGGCGCTTCTGTAACTCCAGTATCATAAACACTTACATTTTCGCTAACATACAGTCTGTATTCTACATAAATTCCTTCGCCAACATAAGGTTGCGTTTTAGAAACTTCTGCAACTAAATGAATGTTTTGTTGTGCAATGTAATTTGGATCATTTGGATCCTCAGGAATATCAATAGGGTCTAAAACAATAATTTTTATCATTTTAGAATTTAAAGTTCCGCCATTGTATTTTATACTTGCAGCATCAATAATTAGTTCTCCTCTTCTTTTAGGCTCAATGATGTAGCTGTAAGATTGTGAAAAACTTACTTTTCCATTAATCCAAGATTGACTAACCGATTGGCTTGGGCCTTGTATCACTTTAAAGTCTTTAAAACTTGGAGGCGCAAAATTATCTGCGCCTTGTTTGTTGATAGAAAATTCTATTCTTAAACGCTGATTTAAACCTAGTTTATTTTTACTAACATCTACAGATAATTCTGCTTCTTGTGCAAAAATAGATAGTGCTAATAAACTTATAAATATCGATATGTAAACTTTCAATTTCATCTTAAAGCTTCAGTTTTACCAATCTTTTTCTTGTTTTACTTTTTCTCCTTTTGCTTTTTCTGCATTCATTTTCTTTTGCGTCTTTTTTTCTTCG
This sequence comes from Polaribacter sp., assembly GCA_030731625.1. GTDB lineage: Bacteria > Bacteroidota > Bacteroidia > Flavobacteriales > Flavobacteriaceae > Polaribacter. The sequence goes on from JANQTQ010000258.1 coordinate 13,802, forward strand.
TTGTTTAAGCTTTCTAATAATTGCTTAATTTGCTCGGGAGACATTTTTCCTTTTTGAGGTTTTTGCTGTTGGTTAGGATCTTTTTTATCATCTTTGTTAGGATCTTGTTTTTGATCTTTATCCTTGTCTTTATCTCCTTTTCCGTCTTTATCCTTGTCGTCTTTTTTGTCTTTATCGTCGCCCTCTTTCTTATCCTTGTTTTTGTCTTTATTTTGATCGTCTTTATCCTTTTTATCTTGATCTTTATTGTCTTTGTTATCCTTATTTTTATCGTCTTTTTGATCTTGTTTTTCTTTTTCAAGATTTTTTTGAGCAACGGCTAAATTATAACGAGTTTCATCATCTGTAGGATTGTTTCTTAAAGAGTTTTTATACGCATCTACGGCACCTTGATAGTTTTTAGTTTCCATAAAAGCGTTGCCAAGATTGTGGTATGCTTCTGCTTTAGATGATTTGTCTTTAGCTGTTTTTGCTGATAATTCAAATTGAGGTACCGCTTCTTTGTAGTTTTTATTTTGATACATAGCGTTTCCTAAATTGTAACTTGCTTTTTCATAAGAAGCACTATTTTCTAAAGCTTTTTTGTAAGCTACAGAAGCATCTGTGTATTTTTCTTGTTCATATAATTTATTGCCATCTCTTACCAAACCTCTGGCTTTCCGTTGCAAAGCAAGAGAATCTTTTTGAGCAAGAATTGTGGTTGATGATAAAAACATCAAGCATAAAATAAGTATGTTTTGTAATAATCTCATGGTTTATTTTTTTGCTTTTTCTTCATTAAATAAATCAATTTTTCTTAGCCATTTTGTTTTCTTATCAAATAAGAAAATATCTAACAATAATACTAAAAGAGAGATTCCTAAAAACCATTGAAACTGATCTTTATAATCAGAAAACTGCTTGGTTTCAAATTCGCTTTTTTGAGCGGTTGCAATAATATCAGAAATCTCTTTTACTGGTTTTTCGGTAACATTACCATCAATATAAGTTCCATTTGCTGCGTCTGCAATCCCTTCTAAGATCTCTGGTTTACGTTGTGTAATTACAGTTTCTCCTTTATTGTCTTTTTTGTAGCCAATCATAGAATTACCAACACGCATAGGAATTGGTGCACCTTTCTCTTTACCCACACCCACCGTATAAATTTTAATGCCTTTGTTAGCTAAATCTTGCGCCATTTGTTTGGTTTCTTCCTGATGATCTTCTCCATCAGAAATAATTACTAAAAAACGGTTGGTTTGTTCGTCATCATTATAGTAGGTTTTTGCTAAATCTAAGGCTTCATTAATAGCGGTTCCTTGACTAGAAACCATATCTGGATTTGCGTTTTGTAAAAACATATTTGCTGCCGCATGATCTGTTGTAATTGGTAAAAGTGGATATGCATTACCGGCATAGACAATAATACCAACTCGATCGCTACCTAAATTATCTACAATTTTTGATATAATTTGTTTTGCTTTTTCTAATCTGTTTGGTGCAATATCTTCTGCTAACATACTCTTAGAAACGTCTAACGCAAAAACAATATCTACACCTTCTCTTTTGATGGTTTTTAATTTAGAACCCATTTTTGGATTCACTAAAGAAATTACTAAAAAAGTAATTCCTAAAAGCAACATGATCAATTTTAAAGTTGATTTAAATACGGATGAATTTGGCGCTAATTTTTTTAATAAACTCAGATTAGAGAATTTACGTTGCGTTCTTTTTTTCCACCATAAAACCAACAGAAATACAACAATCATTGCAGGAATAATTGCTAATAAATAAAAATAAATTGGTTCTTCAATCTTATACATTGTGTAATTGTTTAAGCGGTTATTTGTTTAATTGTTAATTCGCGTTGCTAAGTATTTACACGTTTAAATAATTAAACAGTTACACTTTTTTAAATGAAACTCTTAAATAATGTGTTTCTTAAAATGAATTCTAGTATTAAAAATCCAAGAGCTAAAAAAACTAATTCTCTATATAATTCTTGATAATTGTAATATTTAAATTCTTCTATTTTTGTTTTTTCGAGTTTATCAATTTCATCATAAATTTCTTTTAGTGATGTGTTATCTGTAGCTCTAAAATATTTTCCTTGCGTTTCCTTTGCAATTTCTTTTAACAAAGCTTCATCAATTTCTACTTGTTGCTTTCTAAATTGTAATTGACCCGTTCTTGGGTCTTTTGCCCAAGGAAAATCTGCCATTCCGTTTGTGCCAATTCCTATGGTGTAGACTTTTATATCTAGCTCTTTAGCTAATTCTGTTGCGGTTCTAGGATCTATATTTCCAGAATTATTTACACCATCAGTTAAAAGAATAATAACTTTAGATTTTGCTTCGCTTTCTTTTAGTCTATTCACTCCAGAGCCCAAACCCATTCCAATTGCTGTTCCGCCATCTAATTGTCCCCATTGCAATTCGGATATGGTACGTTTTACAATACTTTTATCGCTTGTAATTGGTGTTTGTGTAAAACTTTCACCTGCATACACTACAATTCCTATTCTGTCATTTGGTCTTCTGTCAACAAAATCTACAGCCACATTTTTAAGTGCTTCTAAACGGTTTGGTTTTAAATCTCTTGCCAGCATACTTGCAGAAACATCAATAGCCATTACAATATCTATACCTCTGTTTGTTTTTGTTTTTTTACTAACAGCAACATTTCTTGGTCTTGCCAAAGCAATAATAATTGCCGCTAAAGCCAAGATTCTTAAAAGGTGTAAAATTGGTTTTAGTTTTGGTAAAATAGATGCATTTGCTTTAAAACCTTTTACACTTGGTATGGTTAAAGCTGCTGCATCTTTTCTGCGCATAAAAAAGTACCAAATTGCCAATACGGGAATTAAAATCAACAGCCATAAAAACTCCGGATTTAGAAATTCAAAATTAGTCCAATTCATCATTTTTTCTAACTGGTTTTGGTTTTAAATTACTAATAATATCAAGTGCATCTTTTCTGTCTTCTTCAATTTCTAAAGACAAAGGTTTCGATTTTGCAAATTTTACTAAATCTGCCTCTTGTAGCAATTCTTTTAGTTTTTTAATGGTTTCTTTAGATGTTTTTATGGTGTCGGCCTCATTAAAATCTTTTAGCATTTCTACAACTTCATCCGTAGTTTTTTCTAGAGCAGGCACACTTAATTCACGTTCAATATAACCACGCACAATTTCTGTTAACTCGCTATAATATTCTTTAACTTTATTGTTTTGCCAAAGTAATTTTTCATCCAATTCATTCAATTTAAAGACAGCTTCTTCATAAGGAGGTAAAACTCTAAATGTTGGTGCATCTTCTTCCACTTTTCTTTTTCTAATTACAAACCAATAAATCCAGAAACCAATAATAGCTAAAGCAGCTAAAAGTATATAGATGTACATTTTAAAATCATCAAAAGTATACGGTTCTGCTTTGATAGATTTTATAGGAAACTTTTTAACTTTTGTGGTGTCAATAGCAACTGTAGCTACATTTACTAACAAAGAATCTGTAAGATAGGCTTGGTTTCTGATAAAAATATGTTGCTGCGGAATGTAAAATGCGCCACTATCAAAACCAGTAATCACATACTTTTGAATTAACATATCGTTAATTGTATCTGTCTTTACAGAATCTATAATTTCAAGTCCTTTTAATTCTAATTTTGGTAGAATAACATTATTAATTTCATTTACAGTAATCTTTAAATTAAACTGTTCACCAATTTTAATTTGTGAAGTTTCAATTTGTGCTTTTACTTTTGGGTTTTGCGCAAAAGTAATTGCTGTGATCAGTAAAAAAATATGTAAAATGTATTTTTTCATGTTTTGCTTATCTTCCTTTATGTTTAAAATAACCTAAAAGTTTTTTTACGTAACCTTCATCAACTCTTGTGCTTATTGTACCTGCGCCACTTCTTTTAAAAGTATTGATATAATAATCTGTTAATTTTAAGGCATGTGCTTTGTAATTTCTTCGGATGGTTTTAGAGGATGTATTTATCAATTGAACAGCGCCAGTTTCTGCATCTACCATTTGAACCATTCCTAAATTCGGAATTTCTTCATCATGTTTATCGTAAATTCTAATTCCGGTTAAATCGTGTTTTTTGGCGGCAATTTTTAATGTTTTTTCGTAATCATCATCCATAAAATCTGATAACATAAAAACAATGGCTCTTTTTTTCATCACGCTTGATAAAAATTTTAAAGCTACAGAAATGTCCGTTTTTTTACTTTTTGGATGAAATTCTATCAGTTCTCTAATAATTCGTAAAACGTGACTTTTTCCTTTTTTAGGCGGAATATAAAGTTCAATATCATCAGAAAAAAGAATTAAACCCACTTTATCGTTATTTTGAGTAGCAGAAAAAGCCAAAGTTGCCGCAATTTCTGTAACCGTATCTTTTTTAAATTGAGTTGATGTTCCAAAAGATTCAGACCCAGAAATATCTACCATTAACATCATGGTTAACTCACGTTCTTCCTCAAAAACTTTTACATAAGGTTCGTTGTAACGTGCAGTAACATTCCAATCAATAGCTCTTACATCATCACCAAATTGATATTGTCTTACTTCAGAAAAAGTCATACCGCGTCCTTTAAAAGACGAATGATATTCACCTCCAAAAATATGATCAGACAAACGACGTGTCTTAATCTCAATTTTACGAACTTTTTTTAGTATTTCTTTAGTCTCCATTATATCAGTAAACAGTTTTCAGTACCAGTTTTCAGTTTTTAGTATTCAGTATTCAGTTTGCAGTCACAGTATTCAGTAAATTAGAATTGAGTAAACAACTTCCTACAGAAAACTGAATTACTGCCAACTCTTTTTATGGTACTTCAACCTCGTTGATAATTGAATTTATGATGTCTACAGAAGTTACATTTTCTGCTTCTGCTTCATAGGTAATTCCTATTCTGTGACGCAATACATCAAAAACAACCGCTCTTACATCTTCTGGAATTACATAGCCTCTTCTTTTAATAAAAGCATAACATTTAGCAGCTTTTGCTAAGTTGATACTTCCACGAGGAGATGCTCCAAAACTGATTAAATCTTTTAATTTTGGTAAATTATATTTCTCTGGATAACGCGTTGCAAAAATAATATCAAGAATATATTTTTCAATCTTTTCATCCATATAAACCTCATTAACAGCATTTCTTGCTCTTAAAATTTGTTCTACAGAGATTACTGGGTTTACTGTTGCAAAAGTTCCAGATAAATTTTGACGCATAATCACTTGCTCGTCTTGTAGTTTTGGATAATCAATAACCACTTTTAGCATAAATCTATCAACTTGTGCTTCTGGTAAAGGATATGTTCCTTCTTGTTCTACAGGGTTTTGAGTTGCCATTACTAAAAAAGGTTCATCTAACTTAAAAGTAGTATCACCAATGGTAATTTGACGCTCTTGCATTGCTTCTAATAAAGCAGATTGCACTTTTGCAGGTGCTCTGTTAATCTCATCTGCTAATACAAAATTTGCAAAAATTGGCCCTTTTTTAATAGAAAAATCATTTACCTTCATGTTGTAAATCATGGTTCCAACAACATCTGCAGGTAATAAATCTGGTGTAAATTGTACTCTGCTAAAACTTGCTTGTACTGCTTTAGATAAAGTGTTTATTGCTAAAGTTTTTGCTAAACCAGGTACACCTTCAAGTAAAATATGCCCATTACCAAGTAAACCAATTAACAAACTTTCTATCATTTGTTTTTGACCAACAATTACTTTACTCAATTCTAAAGTAAGAATATCTATAAAGGCACTTTCTCTCTCTATTTTTTCATTAATAGCTCTTACATCTACGTCCATATATAATTTAAATTAAGTATTAAGTTTTATGACGAACAAAGCTACAATATTAACAAAATTAATGTTGTTAAAAGAAGGTTAAAGATGATATAGAAATTTTTATTACTTTTAAAGAATATTTAGCAAGAACAATTTTTAAATGGAAAAGTTAACAGACAAGTATTTATGGAAAGCACTAAAGGAAGGCGATTTAAATGCTTTTTCTGTGCTTTTTGAAAAATTTTATCCGTTGTTACATAGTTATGGGTTAAAAATATCTAAAAGTACTGTTGTTACAGAAGATACACTTCAAGACTTTTTTTTATACGTTTATGAACACAGAGAAAATTTAAGCGATTTAGATGTAATTGCGCCTTATCTTTTTACTTCTTACAAACGTTTTTTACTTAAGGTGATGAAAAAAAACGAGAAATTTAAACATACAGATTTTTCTAATGAAGAATTTGTAGATATTCAATTTACGGCAGAAGAGGTAATTACAAACCAAGAAACCGCTGTTTTTAAAAATAGAAATCTTTCTCAATTATTAAATAAATTACCTAGTAGACAACGAGAAGCTGTTTTTTTAAAGTATTATAGTGGTTTAAAAGCAAAGGAGATAGCTGAAATAATGGGTATTAATTATCAGAGTGTCATAAATACCTTATTTAAGGCTATAAAAAGTTTAAAAGAAGAGATTTCTATTATAAAATTATTTAATTAAGCTTTAACATAAAATTAAGAGTATATAAAGTAAATAAAAGACTTATATATATACACAAGACATTATTATTGAAATGATTAAGAAAAAGTACAATACCGTTAATGATTTTTTACAAGACCCATCTTTTAATAATTGGGTTTTACAAAATAATGGTACAGATATAAATTTTTGGGAATTTTGGATTGCTAATAATCCAGATAGTAAGTATTTAGTAGACGAAGCAAAAGATCTTATTTTGGGTTTTTCTTTTAATAAGGATTTTGTGAGTGAAGAAAAAGTTGCTTTTGAATGGAAAAAATTAGAATCTAAAATTCAAGCAAAAAAAGTTAAGCCAAAAAATAAAGTAGCCTATTTAAGATATATCAGTATAGCAGCGTCAGTACTTTTGTTAGTTTCTATTGGTGTTTATTTTAATAGCAAGAGTTCTAAAATTACACACAAAACAAATTTTGGAGAAATATTAAACATCAAATTACAAGACGGTAGTGATGTTACTTTAAATTCAAATTCAAGCTTGTCATACTACAACAACGATAGTAGAAAAGTTTGGTTAGTGGGAGAAGCTTTTTTTCAGGTGGATAAAAAAGTAGAAACCCACGCTAAGTTTTGGGTTTTAACCAAAGATTTATCTGTAGAAGTATACGGAACCTCATTTAATGTAAATACAAAAAAGAAAAAGACAGATGTTTTCTTAGAAGAAGGTAGCATTTGGTTAAAACTAAAAAACGGAACGGATAAAAAAATGATTCCGGGGAATTATATTTCCTATTCATCAGAAAAAAATGAAATCGTAGAAGATAAAAATATTTCTAACCCTGTTTTAAAAACTTCTTGGAAAGATGGTTCTTTAATTTTTGAAAACCTATCTTTGGTAAAAGCAATGGAAAAAATAGAAGAATCTTATGGGTATTCTATTGTGTTTAAAGATGAGTTGAGCAAAAAATTATCAATTACAGGAGCTGTACCTACAACTAATATTGACATCTGTATAAAAGCTATTGAAAAATCTGTTGATGTAATTGTTATTAAAAAAGATAATAGTTTAATTATCAGTGTAAAGTAGATGTCATTTTAAATTCATAAATGACTCAGAAATCGGTATATATTAAATTTTTAGTACTTGTTTTTATCATTTTTGCGCTGCAGAACACTGTTTCACAAGAACGTAAAAAACAGGCAATACCTTTGTCTGCTCTTCTAGATAAAATAAGCAGTTCTCATAAAGTATTCTTTACGTATAAGGCTAATTTACTTTCAAATACATTTATTCAAGAAGAAGGTTTTAATAACTTGTCTTTAAAAGAGTCTATTTCTTTATTAGAAAAACTAACTTCATTTTTATTTGACGATTTAGGGAATAGTTATTATGTAATTTATCCAAAAAAAGAGTTAGCAGATCGTAAAATTAATGCGAGAGAAAAAATTGTTCTTGCATCTAATGTTGGCATTGATAGTTTACATAAAGAAAATAAAATTAGTGTAAAAGGAATTGTTTTAAGTTCAGATAATACACCTCTTATTGGCGCAACGCTGCAAGAAATAACAACTTTAACAGGAACTACAACAGAGATAGATGGTACTTTTGAACTAGAGGTTTTTAAGGACAATAATGTTGTTATTAGTTTTTTAGGCCACAACTCTAAAACAATAAAACTTACGCCAAATATATTTCATACCATCGTGTTGTTATCAGGTCAAGAACTAGACGAAGTACAAATCGTTGGCTCTAGAAATAAAAATAGAGTTGCAAATGACACACCGGTTGCGATCGATTTTATTGATGTTGAAAAAGAATCTTCTAAAAGCAGTCAGGTAGAAATGAATCAATTTCTACAACATGTAATACCTTCTTTTAATGCTACAAAACAATCTGGTGCAGATGGCGCCGATCATATAGATCCTGCAACGATTAGAGGTTTAGGTCCAGATCAAACATTGGTTTTAATAAATGGCAAAAGAAGGCATCAAACCTCGTTAATAAATTTATACGGAACCAGAGGAAGAGGAAATTCTGGAACGGATTTAAATTCGATTCCAATTTCTGCCATAAAAAGAATAGAGTTATTAAGAGATGGTGCTTCTGCACAATATGGTTCTGATGCCATTGCAGGCGTCTTAAATATTGTTTTAAAAGATACCGATGATGCATTAAATGTTACCTCAACAATTGGCTTTAATAATGCGGATGTAAATGCTGTTTTTCCTAATAAAGTAGATGGATTTACCTATAAATTAGGATTAAATTACGGCACAAAAATATATAATGGAGGTTTTATCAACTTTTCTACAGAAGTTTTATCAACAGACCATACCTATAGACCAGGAACATCTGCAAGAGAAAAATTTGGTCAGGCAGCTGTAAAAAGTGTAGGTATTTTTATAAATGCAGAAATACCAATTCAAGAAAATTCTAAATTTTATCTAAACGGTGGGTTTAATTATAAAAATACAGAAGCCTTTGCATTTACAAGAAAACCAAATAGTGAGCGCAATGTGTTGTCTATTTATCCTAAAGGATTTAACCCTTTAATTACTTCTGATATTTTAGATAATTCTTTATCATTTGGAATGCTCACAAATTTTAAAGACTGGAATATAGATCTTAGCAATACATTTGGAAGAAATAATTTTAAGTACTTAATTAAAAACACATTAAATGCAACACTAGAAGAAAATTCTCCTACAGAGTTTGATGCTGGTGGACATCAATTAATACAAAACACCACAAGTATCGATTTTTCTAAATATTTTTTTGCAAAAACGTACGGATTTAATATCGCTTTAGGATTAGAGTATAGAGTAGATAAATACAAAATAGTTTCCGGAGAAGAAGCGTCTTATGCTGCTTATGATATAAACGGAGAGCTCGTAAACTCCCAAACACCCGTTGATGATTTTAAAAGACTTAATAACCATATTATTCCTGGCGGATCTCAAGGTTTTCCTGGGTATTCTCCAGAAAATGAATTAGATAAAAATAGATCTAACTTTAGTGGTTATTTAGATACAGAAATAGATTTCTCTAAAAAATTTATGATTGGTACTGCCGTACGATATGAATATTATAGTGATTTTGGCAGTACTTTAAATTATAAATTGGCATCTAGATTTAAAGTTACTAAAAAATTTAATGTTAGAAGTTCATTTAGTACAGGTTTTAGAGCACCTTCTTTGGTACAAGTATACTACAATTTAACGTTCACAAATTTTATTGGCGATATGCCTACAGAGTCTCTTTTGGTTGCAAATAACAGTGCAATTGCCCGTAGGTTTAATGTTGATAATTTAAAAGAAGAAAGAGCAAAAAATTTTAGTTTAGGATTTGCTACAAAATTAAGCCCTAATTTTTGTGCAACTATAGATGGTTACTATGTGTCTGTTAACGATAGAATTATTTTGAGCGGTAATTTTGATGCTTCAAATTTAGGTTTAGGCATACAAAACGTTCAATTTTTTGCAAACGGAGTAGATACAGAAACTACTGGTGTAGACGTGGTTTTAAATTGGAATAAGAAAATAGAAAATGGTGAGGTATCTATTGATTTATCTGGTAATATAAACCATATGAGTATTACAGAAATCAAAAATAAGCAACTAGACAAAGAAACCTTTTTTGGTGAAAGAGACCGCCAGTTTTTATTAGCTTCTGCACCTAACAGTAAATTTAATTTAGGATTAAATTATCAGTATAAAAAAATAAAAACTTCTTTAAGCTTTACCAGATTTAGTAGTGTGCAATTAATAGATTGGCAAATAAGCGAAGATGTATCAAATTTTAATAATTCAGAAACAGAAAGATTAGCTGCTGCTAAAGATTTTTATGAATCAAAAATAACCACAGACCTTCATCTTAGTTATCAGTTTAATTCAGTAATCAATCTACAATTAGGAGCCAATAATTTGTTTAATATTTATCCTACAAAACAAAATAGTTTTACTGATAGTGGTGGTTTATGGGATGCTACACAAATGGGAACAAATGGAGCTTTTTACTACACAAAATTGAATATAAAACTATAAATACTATCTTATTAATTGCTTTTTGTTATTTTTTTTGAAAAAAAAACAATTTTAAAGAGTATATCTTTTCTTTTTCTGTCTTATATAATAAATTGGTCACTGCATCTTTGGACGATTGTATGTGTTACTCAATTAATTTATTAACTAATAATTTATTTATGAAACAAAGTTATTTATTAAAATTATGTACAATTGCTTTTATGTTTATGCTGCCTCTAGGGTTAATGGCACAAACTATAAAAGGTAAAGTAACAGATTCATCTGGCGCAGCATTGCCTTATATGAATGTTGTTGAAAAAGGAACTTCTAACGGAGTTATTACAGATGATAATGGTGAATTTTCTATTAAGGTAGCTAGTTTACCTGCTACTTTAGTGGTTTCTTCTATGGGTTTTGCTACAAAAAGTGTAAAAGTAACACAGCTTTCTTATTTAACAATAGTTGTTAATGAAGACAATGCTTTAAATGAAGTAGTAATTACAGGTTCTAGAACACCTGCAAGAAGTAATACTAAAAGTCCTTTGCCAATAGATATTGTATCTGCAAAAGATTTAGTATCAACAGGACAAACTACTTTCGATAAAGCATTACAGTATAAAATACCTTCTTTTAATACGGTACAAACACCTGTAAATGATGCAACTTCTTTATTAGATCCGTATGAAATTAGAAACATGGGACCTAGTAGAACTTTAATTCTAATAAACGGTAAGCGTAAAAATTTATCTGCTTTATTATACACACAAACTTCTCCAGGTAGAGGGGAAACAGGTTCAGATATTTCTGGTATTCCTACAGATGCAATTAAATCTGTTGAGGTTTTAAGAGATGGAGCTTCTGCACAATATGGTTCTGATGCAATTGCAGGGGTAATTAACATTATTCTAAAAGACAACAAAGATGGTGGTTCAGCAACTTTAAGAACAGGTATTACTTCTGAAGGCGATGGCGAAATGTTTGGTGTTTCTGTAAACAACGGATCTGCTATTGGTGATGATAAAGGATTTATCAATTACACATTAGATTTTTCTAAAACAAGTTTATCAAACAGACCAGGTACGGTAAGTGCATTAGGTGAAGCGGATCCTGATTTAGGTTTTGGTGCTGATTTAGGTTTTGTACAAGAGTTTTTATCTAGAAAACCAGATGCTGGTAATATTAACGGTTCTCCAGAAACTGCAGCTGCTAAATTTTTAATAAATGGTTCTTATGAATTAGGTGACGAAACAAACATGTATTTTAATGCTGCTTTTATCAATAAAAAAGTAAATTCGTATGCAAACTATAGAACTCCTTATTGGAGAACTGTAGAATCAATACCTTATTTAGCAGATTTTTTTCCTGGAGACAACCCAACGACAGCTGGTGGTTATGATGGATATGTGCCAACTTTTGAAGGAGATTTAAATGATTATAATGCTACAATTGGTTTTAAATCTGTAATTAATGATTGGAATGTAGACGCAAGTTTTACAACTGGTGGAAACTCTCAAACCTATAAAGTAAACGATTCTCATAACAGAAATGTTGTGTATTCGCCATCAACTTGGGTAGATGGAAATGGAAACGGAACTGTAGATGCAGGTGAACTTACAGAAGGATCTGAATTATACAGAGCAAACTCTAAGAAATCTTTTGATCCAGGAGGAACAGGATTTTATCACAATGTAGGGAACATAGATTTGTCAACAATTGTTACAGATAACTTAAGCTTTGCCTTTGGTTCTGAGATTAGATTTGAAAGATTTGATGTAATTGAAGGAGAATTAGGTTCTTATGATGGTGGTGGTGCAGATTCATTTGCAGGAAATAGCCCAGAAAATTCAGGATCTTTTACACGTTACAACTTTGGTGGGTATGCTTCTTTAAACTGGAATCCTTCGGATAACTTAACTTTAGATGGTACAATAAGAAGTGAAAACTATTCTGATTTTGGAAATGCTTTTGTTTGGAAAGCAAGTGGAGCGTATACAATTTCTGATAAATATACCTTAAGAACTTCTTTATCTACAGGTTTTAGAGCACCAACTTTACATCAAATTTATACACAAAAAGCACAATATAGCTTTGTACCTGGAGAAGGTATACAAGTAGGTGGTTTGGTAAATAATGTGTCTTCTCAAGCTGGTTTATTAGGTTTACCTAAATTAGATGCAGAAACTTCAGATAACTTTACTTTAGGATTAGGAGGTAAAGTGAGTACTAATTTTAGTTTTACAATAGATTATTACAGTATTAATGTAAAAGACAGAATTGTATTAAGTACAGAAATTGGTCCAACTGATGCTGGTAACACTGCTTTAGATAAAATTTTACAAGACAATAACTTAAGCGATTTAAGTTTCTTTGTAAACGCAATTGATACTAAAACTTCTGGTTTAGATGTTGTATTTACGTACGACAAATTAGAAGTTGGTAATGGTAAATTAGGATTTAACTTATCTGGTAACTACACTATTGCAAATGAAAGAGATGGAGCTGTTAAAAATCCTACTTTGGTTGCAGACGCTGGGCAATCTGTTGTGAATGATACGCAAGAAGCATTATTTTTTACTTCTAGACCAAAAACAAAATGGATTTTAGGAGCTAATTACGATATTGGTAAATTCGGATTGTCTTTAAATAATACGTATTTTGGAAAAACTACCTTCAAACAACAAGGTCTTGATGCTAATTTAAGAACAGAATTTACGCCTAAAGTTGTAACAGATTTAGGAATTAATTTTAATGCAACAGATAAATTAACAATTGCATTAAACGTTAATAACTTATTAAACGTTTTACCAGAATGGGCGTTTAAAGCAGAAAATGCTGCAGGACAAGCAATAATGGATAGTACTGCACTTACATCTAGTGGTCAAACAGAAATTAAAAATCAATCAGATTTAATTACTTTTAACCAACGTTATTCTCAAATGACGTATGATGGTTATCATTTTAGTCAATTAGGAACGATGTTTAATTTATCTTTAAACTATAGATTTTAATTAAAATAAAATTTACATAATATTAAAATGCTACTTTATTTAAGGTAGCATTTTTTTATATTTATGTTTTAAATTTAACAAGTATGCAAAGCTTATATTCTAATGGATTTGAAACTATTTATGATGAAATGTACCAAACATTTATCGATTATAAAGAGGAGTTTACATTCTATAGCGCCGTTTTAAATAAGCACAATAAAAATCAAGTATTAGAAATTGGTTGTGGTACGGGGAATTTAGCAAGAATTTTTTCTGACCATAATTTTAAGTATACCGGTTTAGATTTTAGTATCGATATGATTAACTTGTGTACATCTAAAATTGCAAATGGTAATTTTATTTTAGGTGATATGACTAATTTTTCTTTAGAAAAGAATACAGAAAGTATCATCGTAACTGGCAGAACATCTAGCTATTTATTATCAAACAAAGATGTTTTTGGCTTCTTAAAATCTGCGCATCAAAATTTAAAAACAAACGGAATTCTATGTTTCGATTTTATTGATGCAAATCGTTTTTTAAAAGAAATTAAAGGCGGAAAAGAAGTGCTGCATAAAGCAGCGTTTCATCAAAAAAAATACGAAAGAATTAGTTTTTTTAACACCAATACTTCAGAAAACTTAATGTTTCATTGGGATGCAAAATATTATGAAATTTCTGAAAATCAACAAAAATTAATTGCAGAAGATACATCAGAAGTAAGAGCTTTTTCTAAAAACGAATGGGAGCTTTTTTTGCATCTAAACAATTTCGAAATAATAGAGTTTATTGATAGAAAAAGTTATGCGTTTGATACGTATGTAGTTATAGCAAAAAAAATATAAAGATGATTAGTTACACAAAAGCAACTTCTGTTGACGAATTAAAGCAAATTATGGAACTTCAAAAAATAAATTTATTCGAGAATTTATCTGAAGAAGAAAGAAAAGAACAGGGTTTTGTAACGGTAAAACATACTTTAGAAATCTTGCAAGCAATGAACAATGCTTGTCCGCATACTATTGCTAAGCATGAAGAAAAAGTAGTTGGTTTTGCATTGTCTATGACAAAAGATTTTGCTGGTGAAATTGACGTTTTAAAACCAATGTTTGCCGAAATCTCTAAAATAGTTGCTGATGAAAATTATCTTGTAATGGGACAAATTTGTATCGATAAAAACTACAGAAAACAAGGTGTTTTTAAAGGATTGTATCATTTTATGAAATCTGATATTTGTAAAAATAGCTATTCTTCGATTATTACAGAAATTGATATTAAAAATGAAAGATCTCTAAATGCACACCAATCTGTTGGTTTTGAGTTGCTAAAAGATTTTACCGCAGGTGATAAAAATTGGCGAATTGTGTGGTTAAAAGTTTAATATTTTTTTAATTGAAATGAATCTTTTGCAAACTCTCCATAGGTAAAATAGTTGATCCAATCGCCAAGGTTTATGTATTTGCTATTTTGAGAAAGTGTAATTTCTAAAGGCAAATGTCTGTGACCAAACACAAAATAATCATAGTGCTGTTGTGTTAGTTTGTATTTGCTATATATAACTAACCATTCTTTTTCATCACCCAAGTATTTGGCGTCTTCATCACCAGAAATCGCCTTGTTTTTTACGGACATATAATGCCCTAATTTTACACCTAAATCCGGATGAAGCCATTTAAACATCCATTTAAATAAAGGAAATGTAAATACTTTTTTCATGCGTTTAAAGCCCTTGTCATCTGGTCCTAATCCATCGCCGTGACCAATAAAAAACTTTTTAGTGTCGATAATGAATTCTTGAGGTTTGTGATATACAGGGATATTTAATTCTTTTTCAAAATAATCATTCATCCATAAATCATGATTACCCACAAAGAAGTATATAGGAATTCCTGCATCTCTAATTTCTGCTAATTTCCCTAACGTTCTTACAAATCCTTTAGGAACTACGGTTTCATATTCGAACCAAAAATCGAATAAATCGCCAACTAAAAATATAGCGGCTGCATCTTTTTTAATTTCATCTAACCAAGCCACAAACTTTTTTTCTCTAGGAAAACTAGCTGCCGCGGTTGGTGCTCCCAGATGCTGATCTGAAGCAAAATATACTTTTTTATTTTCTGATGTGTTTATTGAAATCATTGGTGCAAAGAAAAGCTATTTCTTCTTTCTTTCCAACTCTAAAACCTTTTGCAGCATGTTATCGTCTTTATGAATAATTTTGTAGAAGCCTACATCCCCAAAAAGAACATTAGCTATAGATGCTTTTAAATATTTTTGAATACTTTCTTTGGTTTTAATTGATGGGTTTGCACTTTCATTAATTGATTTTAAATAACTATTTAAAACAGCATTGTCTTTATCAAAATCAGCAATAAAGCTATCTACGGTCCATTTTGATAATTTTTTTCGATTAGTATCTACATAATCAAAAGCGAAATTATTTATAGAATTAAAATAGTAATTAGACATATAAGCAGTAGTATCTATGGCAACAAAAACATCTGGCACAATACCGCCACCACCATAAACTATTTTTCCTTTTGGCGTTTTATATTGCAAAGAATCTACTACTTTAATACTGTCTTTGCTTAACAACTCGCCACTATTTACTCTTTTTTGATAATCTTTGTAATAGTTTCCTTTTTCGCCTTTGGTGTAAGGTTTTTGAATTGAACGTCCAGTAGGAGTGTAGTATCTTGCGGTGGTTAAACGAACAGCAGAACCATCGCCTAAATCCATTTCTATTTGAACCAAACCTTTACCAAAAGAGCGTCTTCCAATAATGGTTCCTTTATCATTATCTTGCAAAGCACCTGCAACTATTTCTGATGCAGAAGCAGAGTTTTCATCAATTAAAACATACAATCCGCCTTTTTCGAAATAACCTATTTTTGTTGCAAAAAACTCTTCAACTTGCTCTTTGTTGTTTTTAGTAAAAACCATGAGTTTATCATCTTCTAAAAACTCATCAATAATTCTGTTAGCAATGTCTATATAACCACCGCCGTTGCCACGTAAATCTAAAACCAAAGCGGTCATTCCTTTGCCAATTAGCGCGCTTAAAGAAGTTTTAAATTCTACATAGGTATTTCTTGCAAAGCGATCTAGTTTTATATATCCAACAGAATCTGTTAACATATACGCTAAATCTACACTTTTAATATTTACATCTCCACGAGTAACATTCACATTAAAAACCGAGTTGTTGCTTTTTCTATAAATTTTAAGGATAACTTTTGTGTCTGGTTTTCCTTTTAAATAGTTAGGAATTGCGTCACTTCTAAGGTTTTTGCCATATAAAGTGTCTTTATCTGCCATTAAAATACGATCTCCTGCTTTGATGCCGGCTTTAATACTTGGGCCTCCTTTTATAGTTTGTACAACGGTAATAGTGTCTTTAATCATTCTAAATTGAACGCCAATTCCTACAAATTTACCTTGCATGCTTTCGGTAACTTCTTGCAATTCATCTTTTGGAATATAAACAGAATGTGGATCTAATTTACTTAGCATTTCTGTAATAGCGCCATCTAACAAGCTGTCTGTATTTATATTGTCTACATAGTCTTGTTCTATAAAATTTATAAGTTTTTTAATTTTTTGTTCTTGTGCCGAGGTTTTTGTAAGTGAGTAGATATTATTATAACTTCCGCCAAAAAACACACCAATTAAAATACCAAGAACAACAGCAATTGATAAATAGATGGGTAGATTTTTTTTATTCATAAGGTAAATGATTAATTTCTACACCCGCTTTTACTAAAAAGTCTAAACCTGCAGCATCTCTGTATGCTTTTGCGTAAACCACGCGTTTTATACCTGCTTGGTGTATTAATTTACTGCATTCTGTGCAGGGTGATAATGTAATGTATAAGGTTGCATTTTTTGCTGATTGGGTAGACGAAGCAACTTTTAAAATTGCATTGGCTTCTGCATGTAAAACCTCCCATTTTGTAATTCCTTCTTCATCTTCGCAACAATTATCAAACCCTGTTGGAGTGCCGTTAAATCCATCAGAAATAATCATTCTATCTTTTACAATTAAAGCCCCAACTTGTTTGCGTTTACAATGCGATAATTTACCCCATTCTAAAGCCATTTTTAGGTAAGCTTTGTCGAATTTTAATTGCTTTTTTTCTGTCATAGAACGAAAGTATAAAGATTTGTAGAATTAGAGCGTTAATTATTAAACAAAAATTTTACCAAAAAACACGGTCTATCATCATTTGTATCGAAAAACCAATTACGATAGATGATAAAACGATAATCCAATCTCGTCTGTTTACTTTAAAAAGCCCCTGCATTAAGTAACCAATACTTAAAATTGATAAAACGATAATAATTTGTGCGGCTTCAATACCAAGTGCAAATTCTGCTAAAGGTAAAATTTTATCATCTTCTTTACCGATCATCATTTTAAAGTAATTAGAAAATCCTAATCCGTGAATTAAGCCAAAAAATAGCGCAAAAATTAAGTTGAGGTTTTCTTTTCCTTTGGATGTTTTTTTAGCTGTAAAAACATTAATTACCCCTGTAATAAAAATGGTAAGTGGTATTAAAAATTCAATTAATTCTAGCTTTATTTCCAAAATTCCAAATGCCGCTAAAGCCAATGATGTAGAGTGTCCTATGGTAAATAATGTTACGAGCCAAAGTACTTTTTTCCATTGTTTAAAACTAAAAACAACCGCTAAAACAATTAGAAATAAAATATGGTCAATGGCTAAAAAATCTAACACATGATATAAGCCCATTTTAAAATATAAAAGAAAATCGTCCATTTATAAAGTTTGATGTTGAAACATCAAAGATATTAAAAACAATAATTGTA
>JANQTQ010000259.1 GCA_030731625.1 Polaribacter sp.
TAGGTTAAATATCTTTGATTTGTAAGTTTCTCTAATTTATGAATTCCTTGATACACATTTGCAGAAGTGTATCTAACATACCCTACTCTAAAAATAAATTTTGATGTTGTTTTATTAGCTGGTATTTTAAACCAATACGTAGCATTTGTATACCCTTCACTAATTTGATTTTCTACTAAGGAAAAATCCTTTTCTTTTACCTCCTCTAACGTAAGTGCATTATTTACATCTTTATAAAAATAAACATCCTTTTGAGAAAAGCTATTACTTGCATATAATAAAACTAAAATAATTAAAATGTGCTTCATTTAATAGCTATTTATAAAAGAGGTTACTCTTTTTATCGATTATAAAAACATATTACAATATAAATTATTGTTGCTGCTGTTGCTGCTGTTGCAAATATTTAGTTGAAAAATTAAAAGCTGCAGTTGCATGAATTTTTGTTGTATCAAAAACAGGAACAGCCACATCTTCTTGCTGAATTAATAAAGGAATTTCTGTACATCCTAAAATGACACCTTCTGCCCCATTTTTAATTAGTCCTTCAATTATTTTGATGTATTTTTCTTTGGATGTTGGGCTTATAATTCCTGATGCAAGTTCATCATAAATGATGTTATGAATTATGTTTCTTTCTTCTAGGTTTGGAATAATTGCTTCTATACCAAATGATTTTAAAACATCCGTAAAAAATGTTTTTTCCATGGTATATTTTGTTCCTAATAAAGCAACTTTTTTTAACCGCTTTTTAATAATTTCTTTGGATGTAGCATCAGCAATATGAATTACAGGTATTTTAACAACATTTCTAACAGCATCAATACATAAATGCATGGTATTTGCACAAATTAAAATACAACTTGCTCCTGCATTTTCTAAACTTTTACCTGCATCAGCCATCATTTCATCAAGTAAATCCCATCTGTTTTCTTTCTGAAGTTTCGCTATTTTTCCGAAATCGAAAGAATTGATAATTACTTCTGCAGAATGACTTTTACCCAAACTATCTGCATTTAATTGATTTAAAATACGGTAATATAAAATTGTCGATTCTGGAGTAATTCCGCCAATTAAACCTATTTTTTTCATCGTTTTTTATTAAAAATTAAAATAATTTCGTTTGATTTTCGTCATCAATTTTCTTTTGCTCAGCTTTCTTTTTTGTGATTGATTTTAGCAAAGCAATTTTTGCTTTTTCATCCGCAGAAAGCTCTTCTAAAACTGGTTTTTTAGTTTCAGGAATTTCAATGGGTAATTTATCTTCAATTATTTCTTCATCTATTACCTCTACTTCTTCTATTATTTCATCTTCTGGTTCTTCAAAAGGCAAAGGTTCTAGTAAATTTACTTGTTTTATTTTCTCTGTTGTAAATTGGTTTCCAAGTGCTTTTATTCCTTTTACAGCAATAAATTCTTCTAAATTAACTTGCTCGTTATCTAAGTTTCTTTTAGAAAACTGCACTTCTGCAATAGGTCTGTAATCTGTAGCCACAATTTCTAAATGCGATTTTGGATGTTCTGAAATAAAAATTTCTTCTTTATCTGTTGTTTCAATAAGAAAACGTTTTATGTAATAGCGTTCTTTTTCACCATCAAAATAAATTGCAGAAATAGGTTTATTTGGTCTCCATTTTTCTAAAACAATCATATCGTCTTCAAAATGCATTGCTAAGTCTGGTTTTACAGCTTTTGTTTTTCCACTTTGTGTTATGATTAATAATTTATCCTCAGCTTTAAATTCGCCCAACAACTCACCTCTTTCGTCAACATTTAATCGCTGAACAGTATCATCAAACCAAATTTTTCTTGGCTTTAAGGTTGAAACACCTTCTGCTTTAAAATCAATACTTCTAATCGTATATTTTGTAATTCTATTTCCTCGAACTGCTCTTCCTTTTACTGCTAAATCAGCAAAATCTAGATCCCATTTTAATTTTTTAACACTACCAACAGAACGTAAATTTATGGTGACAACTTCTGCTTCTCCATTATGATTTGCAGAGAAATAATGCACAACAGACGCCTTACTACCATTGGTTAAATCGTATTCTTTATCTCTTGTTATAGAAGTAACAT
>JANQTQ010000260.1:0-6997 GCA_030731625.1 Polaribacter sp.
GTTGGTGGTTCTACAAGAATACCTGCTGTACAAGAAGCTGTTGAAAAATTCTTTGGAAAAGCACCAAGTAAAGGTGTAAATCCTGATGAAGTTGTTGCTTTAGGAGCTGCAATTCAAGGTGGAGTTTTATCTGGAGATGTTAAAGATGTATTGTTATTAGACGTTACTCCTTTATCATTAGGTATCGAAACTATGGGGAATGTGTTCACAAAATTAATTGATGCAAACACAACAATTCCTACTAAAAAATCGCAAGTATTCTCTACAGCAGTAGACAATCAACCATCTGTTGAAATCCATGTTTTACAAGGAGAAAGAGCAATGGCTGCAGATAATAATACAATTGGTCGTTTCCATTTAGATGGTTTACCTCCAGCACAAAGAGGTGTTCCTCAAATTGAAGTAACTTTTGATATTGATGCAAATGGTATCATTAAAGTTTCTGCACAAGATAAAGGAACTAACAAATCTCATGAAATTAGAATTGAAGCTTCTTCTGGATTATCTGAAGAGGATATCAAAAAAATGAGAGATGAAGCAGAAGCAAATGCTGATGCTGATAAAATAGCAAGAGAAACTGCAGAAAAAATTAATGCAGCTGATTCTATGATTTTTCAAACAGAAAATCAATTAAAAGAATTTGGTGAAAAATTATCTGACGATAAAAAAGCACCAATTGAAGCGGCATTAGTAGAATTAAAAGCAGCACATGAAGCTAGAGATATCGCTAAAATAGACGCAACAATGGAAACTATTAATGCAGCTTGGAAAGTAGCATCAGAAGAAATGTATGCTGATCAAGGAGCAGGTGCACCTGGAGCAGGACAACAAGGTCAACCAGAAGCAAATAATGCTCAAGGAGACAATGTTGAAGATGTAGATTTCGAAGAAGTTAAGTAAGCAGAGAACCAAAATTTCGTAAGAAATTTTTCGTGAATCGCTTATCCCGATGTAAAGAGGGATCTTATTCAAGAAAAATCTATTTTTTTAAATAAATAAAAACGCAATCATTCATTTGGTTGCGTTTTTTTTATGCGTAATTGACAGAAACAAAACAATCTCTTTATGATATTTGAAACTGCTTCCTTACATTCGCAAAATCGTTTTAATCAACACACTTGAAAAAATACCATCAGCAAAACTTCTTTAAACATACTTTTTGTGAATTTACACAAATTGATGATTTCCAATTTCCAGAAGACACCAATTACAAAAGCAAATCAGACAGCATGTATTTTTATACGGATGAAGGGGTTTATAGAAAATCCAATCATTGGGGACGGGTTGCTAATTGTAGATGGAAATTATTATCAAACGAAAATTACAAGAATCAAAATATAGTGATTGGTTATGCAAAATGGTGCGACTTCTACCCTATTAACTCATCAGAAAAACTGTTTTTTATAGAGGTTGATTTTGACAGTAAATCAGCTAAACTTCAACCTAAAATAGAAAATTCTACAAACTTTCTATTTACATTTTCTGAGGCTCAAAAAAGAATCAAACAAATACATCATTTATTTAAAGATGATAAATGGACCACTTATTTTGAAGGAAATGCAATCGAAATACGATTTAAAATAATTTCTGATTTTATAAATTCTGACAAAACATTACAAGAAATTAAGATGTTTTATAAGTGATTTAAACGTTAAACTCTTTATTTCACAGAGTCTCACATAAAACACACAGGGATTCACAGAGAAATGAAAAAGAGGAAGAAAACAAATTCCTTTTCAGTAAATTTGCAATCTAAAATTCTAAATAGCTAACCATCCAATCATTTATATGAATATTCCACAGTCAAGTTTTCCTAGAGTTGTTATTATTGGTGGCGGATTTGCTGGTTTAGCCGCCGCAAAAGGACTAGAAAAACAAGAATTGCAAGTAGTTTTAATTGACAAACACAATTATCACACGTTTCAACCTTTATTATATCAAGTGGCAACAGGTGGTTTAGAACCAGATTCTATTGCTTTTCCCTTAAGAAAACGGTTTAACGATGTAGAAAACTTTTATTTTAGATTGGCGAATGTTTTAAAAATTAACCCAGAAAAAAATCAACTTGAAACCTCAATTGGGAATTTAGAATACGATGAATTAATTATTGCTACAGGTTCAACCACCAACTTTTTTGGAAATAAAAACATCCAAAAATATGCCATGGAAATGAAATCGATTCCGCAATCTTTAAACATCAGAAGTTTAATTTTAGAAAATTTTGAAGAAGCGCTTTTAACATCAAATATGGATGAAAGAAATGCTTTAATGAATTTTGTAATTGTTGGTGGTGGACCAACAGGAGTTGAATTAGCAGGCGCTTTGGCAGAAATGAAAAAAGGAATTTTACCTAAAGATTATCCAGATTTAGACATCCGTCAAATGCAAATAAATCTAATTCAAAGTTCTGATTGTATCTTAAAAGGAATGAGCGCAAAAGCATCAGAAAAAGCAGAAGATTTTTTAATAAAATTAGGGGTAAATATTTGGAAAAATTTACGCGTTTTAGATTATGATGGAAAAACAGTTACTACAAATAGTGAAGATTCTTTTAGAGCCGAAACGGTAATTTGGGCTGCTGGAGTTCAAGGTGAATTAGTTGAAGGTTTGGCAACAGAATGTGTGATTGAAAGAGCTGCAAGAATTAAAGTTGATGAATTTAGCAAAGTTATCAATTATAAAAACATCTATGCTGTTGGTGATATTGCTTCTATGTCATCAGAAAAAAATCCTAACGGACATCCAATGATGGCGCAACCTGCCATTCAACAAGGAACGTTGGTTGCAAAAAATATTTTAGCAAAATTATTTAATACAAAACAAAAACCATTTGTTTATAAAGACAAAGGTTCTATGGCTACAATTGGTAGAAATAAGGCGGTTGTAGATTTACCAAAATGGAAATTTCAAGGAGTGTTTGCTTGGTATGTTTGGATGTTTGTGCATCTTTTTTCTTTAATCGGTTTTAGAAACAAAGCCATCGTTTTTCTAAACTGGGTGTACAGCTATATTCGTTTTGATAAAGAAACAAGATTGATAATTAGATCCTATAAAAAACATAAAAAAGCATAACAGTTCAGTTCGATTTTTCTACGTTTCAGTAATTCTTTTTATTTTGAAATTAGAAATCGCATCACTTTTGTAGTATCAAAACAAAACTGATGAGACGTATCGTATGTATTTTATTTTCAATTTGTCAACTTTCTTTATTTGCGCAAACTACAATATCCGGAAAAGTAACCGATTCTAAAAACAATCCTATTTTAGGTGCAAATATCTATTTAGACGGGACTTACGATGGAACATCAACAAACGAAAAAGGAGAATTCTCTTTTAAATCAACTGCAAAAGGTACACAAACTTTAGTCGTTTCTTTTATTTCTTTCGAAACTTTTATAAAAACAGCTGATGTTTCATTACTCAAAAATTTACAAATAAAATTAAGAGATGATGTAAATTCTTTGGATGCTGTAATTTTAAATGCAGGTACTTTTGAAGCCGGAGAAAAAGCAAAAGTTACCGTTTTAAAACCTTTAGACATTGTAACAACTGCTAGTGCTTTGGGTGATGTTTTTGGTGCCATACAAACACTACCAGGAACCTCAACGGTTAGCGAGGATGGACGCTTATTTGTAAGAGGTGGCGAAGCTGAAGAAACTCAGATTTTTATTGACGGAATTCGTGTTTTTACGCCTTATGCGCCAACTGCCAACAACATTCCTACTCGTGGTCGATATTCGCCTTTTTTATTCAAAGGAATTACGTTTTCTACTGGAGGATATTCTGCCGAATATGGACAAGCGTTGTCTAGTGTTTTACTACTAAATACTATTGACGAACCAGATCAAGAAAAAACAGATATCTCTTTAATGACCGTTGGCTTGGGAGTAGGAAACACACAAATTTGGGATAAAAATTCTCTGAGTGTAAATGCTTCTTACATTAATTTAGCGCCGTATCAAGAAGCGTTTCCTGATAGAAATAAATGGAACAAACCTGTGCAATCTGCAAACGGAGAAATGATTTTTAGACACCAATTTAAAGATGATTCTATGTTAAAATTATACGGTGCTTTTAGTTACACCCATTTTGATGTAATTCAGGATGATATTAATTTTACGGATGGTTTTCACTTCGGATTACAAAATAGAAACCTCTACTTTAACGCATCCTACAAAAATAAATTTGGCGATAATTGGCGCATAGAAACCGGTTTTAGTTTTACCAACGATCAATCAAATTTAAAAATAAT
Organism: Polaribacter sp.; assembly: GCA_030731625.1. Taxonomy (GTDB): domain Bacteria; phylum Bacteroidota; class Bacteroidia; order Flavobacteriales; family Flavobacteriaceae; genus Polaribacter. The sequence goes on from JANQTQ010000260.1 coordinate 4,253, forward strand.
GGAGGATACTGTTGACGCTAATGAAAACTCAGCGCATTTTAAAGTGAAGCTTTACAAACAATTCTCAAACCGATTTAAAATCAGTTTTGGGTCAGAATATTTTGCCACAAATTTTGATGAAAATTATACCGAAATAAGCCATCAAAAATATAAGTACGGCTTTGATAATAATCTGTTTGCCTCTTTTGCAGAAACGGATATTTTCTTTTCTAAAAACTTGGCTGCAAAAATAGGAATTCGTGCAGAAAACTCAAGTCTATTAAACGAATTTACGGTTTCTCCAAGAGCTTCCATTTCTTATAAATCTGGTGAAAACTCTCAATTTTCATTAGCTTATGGACAATTTTATCAAAATCCAAAAAACGATTATTTAAAGTTTTCTCAAGATTTTAAAGCAGAAAACACATCGCATTTTATTGCCAATTTTCAACACACAAAAAACAATCACATTTTTAGAATAGAAGCCTATTTTAAAGACTATCAAAACTTAGTAAAATACGATTCAGAATTCGCCAATTTTAATTCAAATTTCACCAATAATGGAAACGGTTTTGCAAAAGGAATTGATGTTTTTTGGAGAGAAAACGGCAAAATAAAAAATACCGATTATTGGGTTTCCTATTCTTTTTTAGACACAGAAAGAGATTACAAAAATTACCCAATTGCGGCGACTCCAAATTTTGTTTCAAAACACAATATATCACTTGTTGCAAAACATTTTATAACAGATCTTAAAAGTCAAATTGGTTTTACCTATAACTTTGCAACGGGCAGAAATTACACCAATCCCAACGAACTCGGATTTTTAAATAATCAAACAAAAAACTACAATTCATTAAGCTTAAATTGGGCATATCTAATAGATCAGCAAAAAATACTCTATTTCTCTGTAAACAATGCTTTGGGCACAAAAAACGTGTTTGGCTACAACTATAAAAATACGCCAAATGCCGCTGGTAATTTTGACAGACAAGCCATAATTCCGAATGCAGACACATTCTTTTTTGTAGGTTTTTTCTGGACAATTAGCAATGATAAAAAATCAAATCAGTTAGATAATTTGTAATTTTTATTTGAAGCTATTTCCAGCTTTCAACTATATCTTTTTTTCGTACCTCAAAAAAGGATGCCGTTTCAATCTGGGCTAAGTCTCTTTACAAGCAAATAGAATTCACTAAAAAGTGAATATTCCAATTAAAAACCAACAGCTCAGCCATAAAATAATACAATTCGGTATTATTATTGTGTAAACCACCTAAAAACATCAGATATTTGAAGTATCAAAAAAAACATCATGAAAAATACAATCTTACTTTTAGCAATCCTTTTTACGGGAATCTTTTCAATAAAAGCGCAAGAAAACGACACTTTTAATCTAACAATTGAAGTGAAAGGAATTAAAAAAAATGAAGGAAAAATATTTATTGCCATTTATGATAGTGAAGCTTCCTTTTTAAATAAATCAAGTGGAATTATAGCTAACATTAATGATAAAAAATCTACCGGTATTTTTAAAGGATTAAAAAAAGGAACCTATGCCGTTTCATTATTTCATGATGAAAACAACAACCAAAAAATGGATACCAAAATTTTCGGAATTCCAAAAGAGCCTTACGGATTTTCAAATAATGCCACTGGTTTTATGGGACCTCCAAAATTTAAAGACGCAAAATTTAACTTAGATTCAAATAAAACAATTACCATTCACATCAAGTAAAAAAACTCCAAACCAATACCAATATTTTTAAAATCAATCAATTATGAAAAATTTATTTTTATTCATCGGGCTATTTATTGCGCTAAATGTAACTGCACAAACTCAATATCAAACAGGAATGCAAAAAGCTTTTTCTCTTTGGGAAGAAGGAAAAATGACAGAAGCTTCACAGCTTTTTGAAAGAATTTCAACTGTAGAAAAAGACAATTGGTTGCCAAGTTATTATGCTGCAACTTTAGAAATATTAGGAAGTTTTGGTTTAAAAGACGAAGCTATTTTAAAAGCAAAATTAACAAAAGCACAAGATTTTTTAGATACTGCAAAATCAAACTCAGAAAACAATCCAGAAATTATAATCACGCAAGCACTTTTAAATTTAGGCTATATTGCTTTTGACGGTCAAAAATATGGCATGATTTTATCCGGAAAAAACAGTCAATTATACGCACAAGCTTTAGCAATTGCGCCAAACAACCCAAGAGTTATTTTAGGAAATGCAGAATGGAATATGGGTGCTGCAAAATTCTTTGGTAAATCTACAAAACCTTATTGTGAAGATATAAAACGCGCCATCGAACTGGGGAAAGAAGAAAAAATTGACATCGAATTTTATCCGAAGTTTCTACTAGAAAGAGCCGAAGAAGTTTTAAAACAATGTGAGAATTAGTAATCAGTAGGCAGTATTCAGTAGCAGTGTGCAGTAGCAGTTTTCAGTTAGTAACTGACTGAAAACTGTAACTGAAAACTGTTAACTTTAAGAAAGTATCTTATCAATCAAATCTTGTTTTGCTTTTTCATCATCACCAAACAACCATTGCAACACATTGTCTTCCCAAATTTGCCCTTTTTCATCCTCCGAAATAATGCCTTTTTCAACCGCTAAATCTAAAATTTTTCCAGGATAAGAAGACTGTTTATCACTCTCCATTTCACCTAAAGGATATGGATCATCTAAACCCATCAGAACCTGTTTAGTTCCTTGTCTTTTAAACATTAAACCTAAAGAATCTGTGTCATGCACCAAGGTA